>CAJPTS010000005.1 GCA_905373625.1 Bacteroidia bacterium | reverse complement strand
AACGTAATCAAACACCTCCTCGCCCTTCACGGGTTCTCCCACCGCCTCGCTTATTTTGGCAAGTATTTCAGGGCGCATATTGAGTTCGAGTTCTATGGGTTTACCGTTACGCGTTTTGCCAGCGACAATTTCGGTGGGCGTATAGTTCCAACCGTCGGGAAATTTATAGAGAGGGAAAAGGTAGCTACCGTCACATACACATGCTTTGTCGGCAAGAAAAGAGGTTATGAAACAATGGCGGAAACTATTCTCTCGCACCATACGTGTAGAGCAAATAGCAATGTTGTGAGGATGAAGCAATACGCCAAATTTATCGAAACAAGGATAAGCAAATATGCCCTTAGTCTTCCCCGTATAAGCAATATGACGAATATCGTAAGGACGATAGGTATACTGGATGTAGGCTACATTATTGGTGTTTATTCTCGCATCGTTTAACAGCCTACCTACCTGCCAGTCACGACTGTCTGCTTTTGTTTTATATTCCCTCCGAAATTTATCTTCCGAAAATCTTAATGCATTGGCAAAAAAGCACTCAGCCTCGTCCTTTTGAAACATAACAACTATGCTATCTCGTTTGGAAAGAGAGCCTAAAGCTGCAACTTGAAACAAGTTGTTCAATAAAAAGCCTTGTTGGTATTCTCGTCCTAATGCAAAGTCCTTAGAAACAAAGAAGTAATACGGATCTGTAGGTTGTAACTCTTTCCAACGAATGTTGTCCAAGTACAATTCACTTAGCGTTGCAAGTTTATCTCTACGCAACCCATACAGCTCGTAGTAAAAGAGCTTCGCCAGTTCGTTCTTTGGCTCTTTATATTTCACTAAAATATTGATACTAACCCCCGTTTGAATATCGAATACGTTTTCATCTTTGCCGCCGTCAGGTGCTTTCTCCTTCATACGACTATTGCCGTGCAAGTTCAGAATATAGATCTCGTCAAACAAGCGCAATAACTCCTTACGCATTTGACGATGAATGATACCATCTAGGAAGCTGTTATTCGTGATAAAGGCAACAATTCCTTCGCCAGTTTCTTCAATCTGATTCTGCGCGTAGCGGATAAATTTGATGTAGTCGTCTGAAAGTGGCTTGATGTTCTTTTCGTTTAAATCCTCTTTGTAGGTGAGCATCAGATTTTCGATCCATTTGCTCTTGTTAGAACTACTTACATTGTAAGGAGGGTTACCGAGCATCACCATGACGCGCATACTATTCTTCAAGAAATTCGCTGCTTGTGCCTCCTGATCTATGGGCGAAAATAAATTGCCATCAAAGCGCTTGTTTTCCAAGGTATTGGTCAGATATATTCCATAGCGCGCACTGCCTAGGTTCGTTGCACCTGTTTCACGAAATACATACTCGAGATTGAGATGTGCCATAGCGTAAGGTGCCATCAGAATCTCGTAACCGTGTAGGCGCGGCAGAAGATGATCGCGCACAAAGTCGTTCCATACACCTTGTTGCCCCGCAAACTTGCGGTAAATGGCACGTACCACTTCCACTAAAAAAGTGCCTGTACCCGTAGCAGGGTCAAGAATCTGGAGGCGATGAACAGGTTTGCCACTCTTGTTCTGCACAGTAGTACGATCTGCCAATCCGTCACGTAAACCAAAGTCGTGTTGCAAGAGTTCATCTACTGCACGAACAATAAATGTAACCACAGGCGACGGTGTATAGTAAACACCACGAGCTTTGCGACGAGCAGGATCATATGCAGTGAGGAAATCCTCGTAGAAAAGCATTATTGGGTCATGTGCTGTACTCTTTGCCGTATCTAGCAAGGTTCGTACATCAGTTGCGCCAAATACGCCCACAAGGTCATCTATAATCCACGCTACGCGCGTATCCAGATCGTACACGCCAATACGCTGAAAAAGTTTGCGCAAGAAGGGGTTACTCTGTGGGATTAGTTTTGCTGCCTCCTCACGCGAAAAGGATTCTAGGTGTTCATCGTGGTAACGTGCAGCAAAAAGGGCATACACAATGGTTTGCGCGTACCAATCGGCAAACTCGTCCTCCTCGACGGTGCTCATAAGAACCTCGCGCATACGATAGAACTGCTGTTGAAGCTCCTCGCCTGCATAACTCTCTTTATCCTTGAGTACTTCTCGTATAGAACGTGCCAAGAGTTGCGCCTTGCCCGCCATAAGGAAAGCGAGCTGTTTCGTATTGGTAATCGCTTCGTTGGTCGGCATTTTTCGGGCAAAACTGTGAAAAAATTAAGAACGCTAAGAGAGCGTTACCCCTGTAAAGTTAAGCGTTTAGACACCAAAAAGGAAGTAGCGGTGCTAAGGATACACACAGTATTTTACCATCGTCGGTTATTTTTCGATATGCATAAAATTCTGATTATCTAATTGTAGTATCAAACCTTGAGACAGCGTGCTCCCCCAATGTATAACGTTTGGCAAATGCACCATTAAAATTTTACGCGGAGGGAAAGAAGTATATGTCCAGGCATGCGACGGTATAACGTGCTCGAATATATATAGACGTCGGCTGTGCTTTGCCACCATTCGTTCAGTCGGAGGTGTAAAAGCTTTTTACCACGCACTGACAGATCAAAATTGCCGATCTGATAGCTCATCGTTACATCAAAATCGTACATGTCGCGCGATAGTTTTTCCTCTTGTATGAAAGAATAGTAGCCTGCCAACATCGCATTGAACTTTTTCCAACGAAAGCGTAACGAAGCACGCCCTGTTAGTTCTTCGTAGCTAGAGGTTATGGCATCAGCTGCCGAGAGTTTGTTGTCGCTGCGTTCGTACTTGCCCTGTATACCAAAATTGAGAAGTGTGTGACGGAAGCGTGAGAAGAAGCCGATGTCCGCATTTACTAGATCGCTTGAAAGGCTCTCATCTCTTACAGTATTGCGTTTTATACTTTCGGAGGTAGAATGTACGTGGGCGGCGATTTTGGCATCAATGGGAAGAGAACCCAACCCCTTTGTTATATTTAACGAGCCATAGATACGGTATGACGAGCCGCCATCTATGTAGTGTAAGTAGGAAACCAGATCTTGTGTTCTCGTTACGCTCTGCGCTTTGTCGCTCTGCGTTGCGTATGCTGTGTACGCAAAAAGCATGAAGTTGTTGAAAAGGCTAACATAGTTATACTGCACATTGAATTCGCGTTGCTCTACAAAGGGGTTCTGCATGAGCGAAGGCGTGATATATTGTCGGTAACTATTTACCCACGGAAGGCGCGAAAGTTGCTCGCTTTCGCTGAGCGTATGGGTTCGTTGTGCTGTAAAAGTGATGCTGTGGTAGGAGGTAAACTCCATCTTTAGCGAAGCCTTAGGCTCTAGATAAGCGAATGAGTTCATGCGGAGTGTGTAAGGCGAGGTATGTAACTGGTAGTACGAAAAATAACTCCCGAGCGTGAAACGGAAAATACTCACATTTTTCATCAGACCGAGATAAGGGTGTAGTGTATGCAAAAGCAAGGTCTCACTAGCTTGCCCCAGATCAATTTCTTGTATAAGGCGTGTTGACTTCCCTTGATAAGCCAATTCGCCCGTAAGATATATTTGCCAAAACAGGGGGTAAATAGTGCCCACATAAGCTCGGTATTCTGTATTTAACTTCTCGCGTCGCGGTTGTAATCTATGCCACGTTCCTTCAAATTCATAAGAGAAGGGGAGCACTGTTGCGCTACTTAGCAAGTTGTTTCTGTTGGCGTAGTTATTGAATGCAAACTTTGCCCCAAAAAAGAGTATTCCACGTCCCAACACCCACTGTGCTTCGAGGTCTTCTTTAACCTCATAAGTACGCTGCCTACTCGTACGTTGTGCATTGAGGGTTCGACTGAGGTAGGCGTTCCTATGGTCTCGGATATTGTCAAGATCGCTTACAGCGAATTTCGTATCGCTTTGTAACGAAAAACGTCGGTTCGGCAACCATTTGTTTGTAAGAGATTGTGAAATGAGCTGTATGTCCTTCTGTTCCGAACTTTGGTGATAGTTTGTAAACTTCCCCGATGGGTCAAAGAAACGCTGTACACTATTTTCAAGACCAAAAGCTCGGCTGCGGTTGTAGATAGTAGAACTCTTCAGTTTGTAATGCTTGGTAGGTTTAAGTGTTGCATTGACATTGACAAGCCCAGCTGTACGCTTATATTCATTGCTTGGCGGGTCAATGAGTTCGCTCTCTTCGGGGGTGAGGCGTAGCACATTATCCCCTTTCCCCGCGAGAAGCGATTCTACGTCTGCGATTTGCATGAAGTAGTCCTCAAAGGAAAAAATAGGCTCGCCTGTATTGTTACAGTTAAGCATAGTACTGACAGAGCCTTTGGGCAGAAGTGATAGTAACGAAGCTTTTCCTTCAAATTTATTGATGATGCCCCCAGCTCCTTCAGCCGATCCATTGAGGGTTAGCTTCTTTTCCGACTTAAGGTTAAGAGCCGTCATCTTTTCGTCGCGAAACTGGGAAGCGATATCATCGTCAGCTTTATAGTTTTGTAGCAACTCTATGGAGTTGGCAAAATCGGGCGGCAAAGTGTTTATGGCAATTCCAGATGTGGCGTTCGAGAAGATATCTTCGTTGTTCACAAGTACTTTGTCTACCTCTTTGCCTTGAAAATAAACCTTTCCATTTTTATCTACATTCATGCCAGGCATTTGGTCAATCACTTCCCCAATACTGCGTTCATCGCCCTGAGTATAACTCTTTGGGTTATAGACAATCGTATCGCCCTTTTCGTACATATCTGGGGCTTGTGCAATGATGACCACATCTTCCATCCCCACGTTCTCCTCTGGCAGGGTAACTGTAAGTGAGCTGGGGAAGTCGTGTTGTACAAAACGATGCAGATAGGGTACAAAACCCATAGAACGGATACTCAGCCACAATTCGGGACTAGTCTTCGCGATTTGCTTGATTACGAACTCTCCGCTGTTATTGGTAATGGCGTAGCGAATATTCTGCGTAAGAAGACTATCGGCAGCCACTACCACCGTTGCATAAGCTATAGGGTGTTGTTTTGGGTCAAGCACCTTGCCGCGCAACGACGCGGTTTGGGCAAAAACTACTGAAGGGAGTGTAAGAAATGTGATAAGAGCAACAGCTAGCCGCTGTGAAAAGCAATGTCTGAAATTCTTCATGGTCTCACAACAAAAATGGAAATAAAAAAGCGAGGCAGTTGCCTACCCCGCCTAAAGGCTACATTTTTATGACTTGTACGCCTGGTGTACCACTAGAGCCTAGCTCCTTTAGTTTCTTGTCTCTTAGCTTGTTGAACTCTTCGCGAGAGTATATTTTACCCTTTGGTGCAAGAATTTCTACCTTCTTGGCGAGGTACTCTACAGAGGACACTGTAATAGTCTGTAGAGAGTCTTCTATTTCAAGAATCAGCCCAGGTAAGCCATTGTAACCCGCTGGTCCTGCTTGGACAGGAAGCTCTGTGCAATACCAAGCCACGGCATAACCTTTCGCAAGTTTTGCACTCGCCTTTTTGCAACGCTTCCCTGCAATAACCTTTTCTACATTCTCCAGCGTCCACTCGTACTGCTTTATCGAATCTTTCACCAGAAAAAGCTTATCCATAATCTTGAACAGGGCAATCTTCTCCTGTTTGCCAAAATCTATGTACACACTACCATTTTCGCTTTTTTCAGTGAGCTGAATCTGCTGTGTAGCATCAGAACCAGTTTTAGGAGTATAGCTATACAAATCTTTATCCAAGAAGAGCTCAAATTGCTGCCCCTTGCCCATTTGTGCTTCAAACGTTTGTTGCGCTAAGGCTCGAATATTCGGATCGGCGATCTGTTTGATGCTCTCGGGCATTTTCATCGCTACATCGTAAGTAGCATGTAAGACCTTTGACTCTGCAAACACGGCAAGTGTAGCAAACAAAAAGCAAGAAAAGAAAATGAACAGTTTCATCTATTTAGAAATTGACATTAAGTTACTTTATTTCCCATCCAGTTGTCTCAAGCATAGTATCGTCTTCAATTTTCTTTAGAACGTCTTCTAAAATCTGGTCATATTTTTTTTGTGTTATGATTTTTCCTTCTGGGCGACGAATTCTTGTATCATTAGGTAAGTATTCTATTTTTATAGCCGTCGTCGTATAGTCGTGCTCTGACTCTATTTGTAGAATGAGACCTGGCAACCCGTAAAAGCCTTTAGGACCAATAGCTGCTGGTATATCGCGACAAAACCAAGCTGTGTAAGAAATTTCCTTAGGGTACGAGTTCTCATCTTCCGATGAGAACATAATTTCGCTTGGAATAACAATGGTAGCCTTTGTACATTCCTTTCCAAGAATTTCCTTGGTCTCTGTTCCGATAATCCAGTTTTTGGGCTTTAAGGTTTCCTGAACTAGAAATTCTTTTTCTAACACAATTCGCGAACTGATTTGCTCACTCGTTGTGAGATCCATGTACGTATACTTGGCTGTTCCAATATCGTAATTAAGTTCCTCTGCAGTAATAATCTCAATATTTCCAGATTTTATGTATTTGGGCGAATTTTCGGAATCGCATTCCTGCTTTATAGAATATATGCCTTGAAGTCCGCGCTGAAGTAAAAGCGTATAAGTTCTTATCTCACCTTGACGCGAGGAATTCTCTTCAATTAGTTTCCGCGTGGTCTCATCAATTTCAGCTCCAATAATGGTTTGCTCTGTATTGTATGAGTTTACGGCGAAGTAAGTAACGGCAAGTGTTCGTTGTTGTGCTGCATTTTCTTCAGCACTCGCATTAAGTGCAAAAAATGCGTTAGCAATAACAACTAGCAATGTCAATAATAGCCGCTTAAGCATATCAGAAATATAAAAATGCGAATATAGCCCCTATTTTCAATACAAAAAAACATTTTTTCTAAAATCGCAAAATGCAAACCATATTAGTTGCAAAAAAAAAGTTTTTAGTGCTTTATTTCCCATTCTGTATTCTCGTTCGTCTCTAGGAAACTTGTAAGCGATTCCTCCAGCATCTTGTCGTACTGTTCAGGTGTTACTCTTTTTCCCTTCGGAGGTAAAAGAGATTGACACTGCGAAATATACTCAACCTTAGTTGCCGTCGTAATCTTGCTATTTATCTCTGTTTCCAGTATTAGCCCAGGCAATCCATACAGTCCCTCAGGACCAAAGGGAACGGCTATCTCTTTGCAAAACCATGCCGTGTAGGTCTCTGTGGTATCCTTATGTGTAATTCTTGTATCATTGTAGGTGGCAGGCTTCACAGCGACCGTAAGTGTTGCCTTTGTGCATTTCTTGCCAAGTATTTCTTTGGTTTCCGTCCCAATTTTCCACTGTGGCGACGCGGTTAATTTCTCCTTTACCACCAGAGGATTATCTGTAAACGCCTTTTTTGTGAGCCTCACGTTAGCCTCGAGATCCAGATAGATACTTTGCACGTTCCCAATTTCAAAAGAAGTTCTCTTCATAAGAGAAGAACTCCTATTGGCTAATGGCAGCTCAACAAACTTATCTTCGACGATAGTGTAATTAGAGCGAGTTCCGTTTTGTAGAAGCGTGCTTGTTGCACGTTGCTCTGTATGTTTTTTCAACTCCTCTTCCAACTGTTTCTTTACCTCGTCAGAATAGCCACTCACCTCTATAGCAGCACTAATTTTAGAAACAGAAGCATAGCTTACTCGCAAGGTGCGCTGCTGGGCAGAGGATACTAGAATACTCGCAAACAGAAGAACAAATAAGATTAACTTTTTCATGGTAAACATATGTTGACCTTCATAGGTTCGCCAATTAGCGGAGTAAAATGACAAATACACAAAGATCTCGCCTACTTTTACAACGAAGTGCAACACAAAATAGTGTATATATTCTAAGTAAATGATAATTCACATTCCTTATATCATTTGCGACACTTACATTTAGCAGAAATCGCAATTTTGCTTCCATCTGTTCACTGCTTTCTCTCTAGCCTTGCCAAAATACAGCAGTCCATAGTTGAGTTTTTATCATCAAAAAAAAACTATTTGCTCATTAGGCAATACTATTGATACTTATTGTACTAGGTAAATACTGCAATGTGAGTACTAGAAATAATTTTGGTTTTAATTTTGTACGAATCCCAGATAGTGGATGCGTGTGTGTATCGGTTCTGAACTTAGAAAACTAAAGGAGTAATTCTATGAGAATAAAGAGGAGAGTATTAGGTTTGTTATGGCTTAGCCTCCTGATGCTACTAACGAACATCAGTTGGGCGTATGATACGAACGCCTTTGTGACGACGTGGAAGTCGCACAAAGAGACAGATCTACAAATTTCGTTAAGTGGGAAGGATGTAGCGATCAAGTGGTATAAGGCGGGGGCGGAGGCCAGTGCGACTACAGAACCAGTGGCAAGCTATGCAATAGAAGAACCTTTTTCTTTTCATGTTGATGCCGCTACGCTCTATTACGTAGAAATAAAAGGAGGTTTGGAAGCAGTACAAGTCCAAACCTCTTACGCAGAATTGCAAACAGTAGAACGCTGGGGAAATATTGAGTGGCGGCGATTAAACAGCGCATTCAAAAACTGTAGCTCTTTATTAGTGAAAGCTACTGATGCGCCGAATTTAAGCAAATGTTCTAGTGTAGCTTCTATGTTTAATGGTTGTACTTCGCTCGAAACCATTAACGCAACGGCTTGGGATACGAAAGAGGTCTCCTATTTCGATGCGATGTTTGCTCGCTGTATCAATTTTGATGACGATGTAACGAAATGGGATATGCGCAAGGCGCGTGCCGTAACCTCGATGTTTGAGAACTGTATTAAGTTCAATCGCGATTTATCGGACTGGCAATTACCCGAGATTACGAACTACAACTACATGTTCAAGGGGTGTACAAACTTTGAAGGCACTGGTGTAGAAAAGTGGGATATGAGCAATGCGCGGAATCTGCGCTACATGTTTAATAGTTGCACCAATTTCAAAGCCAATTTGAAAGACTGGAACGTAAGTAATGTTACTATTCTGCATGGCACTTTCGGTGCTTGTATATATTTCGATTGCGATATCAGTGGCTGGAACGTAAGTAACGTTACCATATTTGAAAGTCTTTTCAGCGGCTGTACAAATTTCCGAGCAGATTTGAAAGATTGGTTGAAGAACCCGAATAATAAGGCAGAGAACCTGTCATTTATGTTTAACAATTGCCAGTTTTTCAATTCCAATCTAAATGAGTGGAAGGTGGGGAAGGTTACCACTATGAAAAATATGTTCTCGGGGTGTACCGCATATAACAATCCGCTTAATGAATGGGATGTTAGCAAAGTAGACAGTATGTCCTATATGTTTGACGGTTGTGGCATTTTCGATCAAGACCTCTCTGGTTGGGATGTTAGTAATGTGGCTTCTATGCGTGCTATGTTTAGGAACTGTACAGCATTTAAAAACGATCTTAGCAAGTGGAAGGATAAAGTCTCTAATGTAAAAGACTTTAATTCTATGTTCTCTGGTTGCGTCAATTTTAATGGAGATCTAAGTGGTTGGGATGTAAGTAACTGTACGAATTTCAATTATATGTTCCAACGTTGTTCAATCTTCAACCGAGACCTGAGTAAGTGGAAGATGGAGAACGCAACGAGCGCTTACTACATGTTTTACGCTTGTAAGAAGTTTAATAACGGCGGAGTCGATAAGTTAGGAGACTGGAAACTCCCGAATCTGGTAGATGCTAGTGGTATGTTTGCCGAATGCGAAGAGTTAAATGTAGACCTCTCCAATTGGCGTATGCCAGCATTACAGAAAATGAACTCGATGTTCTTAGGTTGTCGGAAATTAGAAAAAGGCAATTTGAAGGACTGGGTGGTAAACAACGTGGTCGATATGGGGAGTTTGTTCTTGCATTGCGAGAAGTTTACAAGCGATCTGAGCAAATGGGAAGTCGGGAATTGTCAGAATTTCAATCTGATGTTCTATAACTGTAAGCAGTTTAATAGCGATTTGAGTCAGTGGGATGTTAGTAGTGCAGAAAGCATGGCTAACATGTTCGCCGCTGCCAAAAGTTTTGATTCCGATCTCAGTCAGTGGGATGTGTCAAATGTCACGAACATGTACAGCATGTTTAGAGATGCATATGTCTTTAATGCTGACATCTCGGAATGGGACGTTAGCAAGGTGCAGAATATGCAAAACATCTTCCAAAATGCTCGAAAGTTTAACTGTGATTTGGGAAAGTGGAAATTGAAAAGTCTATCGCTCCCCGCAGAAATAACATTGCAAGGATGCGGAATGGGAATTGCAGCTTACAATCGTACGCTAATCGGTTGGGCGGAGAATAAGGCAGAACAGGCTAGCAATATAGTAGTAAAGGCCTCGGGAATTAAATGTTACAAGGATAAGCAAGAAGTCAAAGATGCGAGAAAAGCCTTGACAGAAGAAAAGGGGTGGACGCTTGATGACTCGGACGATGCTACAAACGCCTTACAGCTCGCCCCTAATCGGTTGCGCGTTGATAAGGATAAAAGAAAAAAAGTAGAAATCGCCTTTGAAGCGAGTAACTTAAGTCCGATCCAATGGACTTCCTCTGATGACAATATTGCGAGCTACGATGAAGCTACAGGAGAGATTGTCGGAAAAGAAGTCGGGAAATGCATAATTCGTGCTCAGTACGATGATGACTCTAAGCGTATTTATGACGAGATATATGTTGATGTGGTTATATCGGTGACGCGAATAGATTTCCGTAAGGAGCTCTACGAAGTCCCATTATATGAGACTTATGACTTCGCGAAGGAAATAACAATAGTCCCCAGCAATGCTACTAACCAAAAAGTAGAGTGGTCTGTTATTGAAGGAAGCGAAACGATAGATATAAATCCCACGACGGGCAAGGTGACAGCTAAAGAGGTTGGTGAAGCTAAGATCCGCGTAAAAGCGATGGATGGATCTGGGGTCGAGAATGTTGTAGCTGTTAATGTGATAACGGTAAGTGCCAAGTCTATAGAGATAGAGCCGCAAGAAATAGCACTCAAGTCGGGATCTAGTGCTACTTTGCGTGTGAAATTCAATCCCTTAAATACGACCAATCAGAAGGTTACGTGGACGATAGACGATTCTGAATACGCAACTATTGACCAAGCAACAGGCGAAGTCACTGCATTAGAAGCTGGAGAAGGGAAGATTACGACGATAAGAGCAGAAAGTGAAGACGGGAATCATAAGTCTAGTTGCCGACTTCGGATATTGCCTAAGGAAATAATACTTCCGCAAACGTTAAGGCTTTCGCCTAACGAAATGACGCTAAATGTTCACGAAGAGTTACAGATAGGGGTAACCATTTCTCCATCCAATGCACAGGAGAAGGCTGTGAAATGGTATGTATCGAACCCAGCAGTAGTGGAGGTGAAAGACGGGAAAATTATAGGGAAAGAGCCTGGTACGGCTACAGTGCGTGCTACAGCGTATGCTAATCCCACCGCTTTTGATGTTTGCAAAGTTAATGTCAAGTATGTACCAGTTGATCGACTAATTATCGATCCCGAAGAATTCGAGATCGCATTGAATGCCCCCCATAAAATAGAGTATAGAGTAGAACCAGAGAATGCCTCGAAGAAGACGGTTACGTGGACGTCTAGCAATCCTGAGGTTATCGCCGTAGATCAGATTACGGGCGACATAATCGGTAAAAGGGTCTCTGATACGCCTATCATTATTACTGGCTCGGCTGACGGAGGAAGCAATATCACGAGCACCTGCAAGGTGAGAGTAATAGATTTGAAGAAAGCGAGCCGAATCTTTATTCCAGTAAGTGTCACCCTTAATTTGAATGAAAAGCAAACGCTGGCCGTCTCTTACGAACCAGACGATGCTACTGACCGACAAGTGATTTGGGCAAGCAATGCCGAAGAAATTGTGTCAGTAAGCGATAAGGGGGTACTCACTGCCCAACAAGCAGGGGTGGCTGAAATAACCGTTTCTCTGAAAAATGACCCGACCATCAACGCGGTTTGCACGGTAAAGGTCTTGCCGCGCGTCGTCACCACAGGCATTTCTTTAATACCTACGCTGAAATTAGGAATTGGGGCTAAATATACGTTTGTGGCAAAAGCGATCCCCGAGAATGCCACAGATCAGCAGTTCGCTTGGCGTGTTGAGGAGATTACAGGTGAGGCGCTAGATTTTGACAATCTAACGCATACCGTTACTGGCAAGGCGGTCGGATCGGCTAAATTAATTGTGAGTCTGCGCAATAAGCCTACTATTAAGGCGGAATGCAGTATAACCGTAGAAACGTTAGTGCCTGTAACGGGTGATATAGCTTTTGCTAAGAACGAATACACTGTGCAAGAGGGGAAAACGCTTCAGCTTAAACTGATCTATTCGCCAGAGAATGCGAATGATTTGCAAATAAATTATAGTTCCGAGAAAACGGAATTTGTGACAATACAAACTTCGGCAGAAGAATTTGGCTTTGCTGAAATAAAAGGTTTGAAAGCTACGACCGAACCAGTAATTGTGCATGGCGAGTTAGCAAGTGATCCGACAAAGACCTTCTCGGCGAAGGTTAAAGTTACGGCAGCAACGGAGCCAAACGAGCCCGAAATTAAGAAACCGCTTACGAGCTTTAAAGTTTTGAATGAAACGCTGACTATTGTAAGCGGAAATGACGGTTATGTTCGCTTGGAAGTAGAGCCTGCTGATGCTGATTTGAGTACTTTGCAGTGGACAACCTCTGACCCTATGATATGCACTGTAAGCAATGGCGTGGTGACAGGCAAACAAAAAGGCGAAACAACGGTTGTTGTCAAAGAAACTACGCTGAACAAAACTTATACAATAAATGTAAATGTTGTGGAAATTACAACAGACATAGAAGAACAGCAATTGGCGGATATAAAAGTTTATCCGAACCCGTTTGGTGCGCAGTTACAAATAAGAACTGAGGAACTACATAATGCTACTTATGCTTTGTATACGGCACAAGGCGTTGCTGTACGCTCTGGGGTACTAAATGCGAACGAGACTCTAGTTAATACGCTAGAACTGCCTGCTGGTTTGTATATTTTGCGCTTAACAGCGGAGAATGGGGCTACAAAAGTGATACGAGCAGTAAAATACTAGTAAGTAAAGTATAGGAACAAAAGAGGAGCTGCCGTTCATTCGGTAGCTCCTCTTTTATTGGCAGACATATGCAAGAATACTACAGCTAAGTTTCACACACTTGAGCCTACATATCACTTTTGAGATTTATAAACCACATTACAGCAAAACGATAGCACTCTAGCTGAGTATAATATGCATGCAAAATATGATGTAAGTCTCCTAATGATTTTGTTAACAAATCAAGAAACGAGGAGGTGCATTTACCAAAAAACTTTGTAGACAAATATTATTTTATTTACAATTAAATTGCTAATAGTCAATCTTTTGAATTGAAATATTTTGGGTAATATGGCTTTTTCTGATGGTCTTCGCACATATTATTTGATTAAAAATAGCTTAACTTGGAAGTCTATAAATATAGATATTAACCAAAAAAAGAGTAGATGAAACGAATTTGTCTATTGGCTCTGTTGTTGTGTGTAGTGGTTCAATTATATGCACAAGAACCTATTCACTTCGGTGCCCACGAGGTTTATCTAGAGGCGAATGTACACACCAAGGTGCGCAGACACAAGACATCCAGCCTAGAACTAGGCGTACCGACGGGCGAAAAGCTTAACGTCTTAGTTCAGTTTGGAGCTGGGGAAATTGACTACAAAATGTTGAAGCAAAAAGGCGTAGTACTGGGCGACTATTTGGGGTCTAACGCCTACTATGCTCAAATAGCTCCTGGTAGCCGCCCGAGCGATTTTGTGGGTACTGGTCTTCGTACAGTAGTCCCTATCCGCGGGGAATGGAAAATGAGTAGCGCTCTGCGTCTCGGTATAACTCCAGACTGGGCTTCGGCGGGCGATAAGCTGAAAGTAACTCTTTCGTGGTTCAACAGTGTAAGTGGCACACATGTTAAAGAGGAGCTTAGCAAACGAGGCGTGGAACTGAGCGCAATCTCTGAAATACTACACAATGTAGACATTGAAGCAACGCGAGAACAAGTGCTCGCATTGGCTGAACTTGAGTATATCTCGTTTCTTCGTTGGATTGCTCCTCCCATGGAGCTGCAAAATCGAGAAGCAGCGCGTTTAAGTGCAGCTACTCTTTTGCGTCTTCCTATTGCATTGGGCGGACGAGGTTTGACAGGTAAGAACGTACGAATCGGTATTTGGGATGCTAACGTAGGCGATCACGTAGATTACGGTAACAGAGTACACCGTCAAGAGTTTGAAATAGGCGGAAGTACTCATGGTATGCACACTACGGGTACAATCATGGGGAGTGGACTTGTCAATGAGCGCGGACGTGGTATGGCGCCTGAGGCTGAAATTTGGACGAACAACTTTAATATACAGTCTAACAAGAAGAAGGTGGTACAAGAAATGTACGAGACGTACATGAAGGAGCGTATTACCTTAACTTCAAATTCTTATGGGTACTCGCGCGAGGCATTTTGTTACTTCGAAGAATACCTCAATTATTCATTCTTGGGCAATACCGAGATTGACGAATTGGCATATAGGTATCCTGCACTCACTCACGTTTTCTCGGCGGGTAATGCACAAGGCGAGTGTCAGCTGCCTTTTTCACATGCTACGAATTATGGTAAAAATATTATTACGGTAGCCGCAGTTGATGCCTTTGGGGGTATGAGTACATTCTCGAGCTTCGGACCACTAGCCGACGGGCGCATGTTCCCTGTAATTAGCGCTCGTGGTGCGAAAGTGTTTTCCACAGTGTTAGAACAGGAATATGCACTAAAAAATGGAACATCCATGGCGTGTCCAACCGTAACGGGGCACTTAGCATTATTGACGCAACGCTGGATGCAGCTCCACGGAGGGGCAACGCCTAACAACTATTTTTTGAAAGCCCTAATAGCGAACACGGCACGCGATGCGGGGAATCCTGGACCAGACTATAAGTTCGGTTTCGGAATTTTAGATGCAGAAGCCGCAGTAACTGCCATGGAAAATGGCTGGTATAGGCTCTCTGAATTGAAAACAGGAGAAACGGAGCAGGTGACAACAATTAAGATCCCCGAAGGTGTGAAAGAACTGCGTGTAATGCTCTGTTGGAATGATCCTGTAGCAGCTAAAGAGTATGTAAAAGGCGAGTGTCCGCTCGTGAATGATTTGGATTTAAGTGCTACTGCGGGGGCGAAAACATATTTACCGTTTACATTGGATCCGTCTAATCCCAATGCGAATGCGGTGAGCACAAAACCGAATAAGGTCGACAATATTGAACAAGTAGTAATAGAAAATCCCACTGCGGGCGATTTTGTAGTCAAGGTGTCTGGAGCTGTGAAACAAGGCGACAAACAGCAATATGCATTGGTCTGGTACTGCGATTACAAAACTCCCGAATTGTTCTCGCCACTACCAGGTGATACCTATTCTCCTAAAGAAGAAATTTATATGCGTGCCGAGAACGTTACCGAGCAAGTACGCGTAGATCTGTCCGTAGACGGAGGCAAATCGTTTGTAACACTAGGAAAATTTGATAAGTGTTCGGCTATTCTGCTTCCAGAAGATATAAAGCCGACCGACAAGGCTGTACTCCGTTTAACAGATGCGAATGGGGTGAGTATCTCGACAAAAGGTTATTTCTCCATCATGTCAGAAGTGTTAGATGTAGAGTTGGAAGCAACAAGCTGCACTGCGTCGGGCTGGAAACTCAAATGGTCGGAGTCTAAGGGCGCAACGAAATATGAGATACTGCGTGCCGATATCAATAACTCCACTTACAATAAGATTGGCGAGTCTACGACCACAGAGTTTTTAATTCCTGAACAATACGTAACCAAAGAGCGAAATATCTATTCTGTGCAAGCTATTGCTGGCGAGATTCGTGCACGCAGGAGTATAGCCGTTGTTGCCGATAAGGTATTGCCTACGGTTCTTACCGATTCTGATTTGCCTTATATAGAGACTTTCATAGGATGGCCTTTGCAGCACACAGAGATCGAAAAAGGTAAGAATTTATCTCTAACCATGGAAGATGCTATTGTTGCGTTACAGCTCCCATTCATGTCGCACCACGTAGTATGGCAGCCCAAAGTAGAGGCAACCAAATGGCAGAATCCATTCCAAGCGAGGGCGAATGTAGGTGTACTCAAAGTTTGTTCACTAGATCTTACAAATGTTGCAGCGGGGACTCCTTTGCAGTTTTCCACAGTAATGCTTATGAAGAAAACAAAGAAAAATCCGAAAAATGGCGCTTTACTCCGTTTGTTGGTAAATGGTCAGGAAGTCGAAGATATGGTCGGACGTAAGCAAATAGTAGGCGATGATTACGAACACAATATCGTTTGGGATTTGACGAAGTTCGCAGGACAAAAGATCGCGCTGGCACTCGAGACGGCATTGGAGATGAAAGATAATATTGCAATTATTGCTTACTACCAGATCTCTAAACAGACAAAACTGCCTGATGTAGAAATTGCTTGGGTAAATAAACCTGCAATTGATGCTAAGGCGCAGATGCAAGTGCAGACTATAAACTTCAAGATAGCGAATAGAACCGCCTTGGAGCTGACCGATGTGCCTGTTTCGGTGCAGGTAGATGGAAAGGTAGTTTATGCTCAGAGTATAAAAAAGTTAAAGCCTTTTGAAGATCAAATAATTGCGTGTCCGCACAACTTTGCGAGCGACTTACCGCATATTTTCCAAGTTGAGGTGCGTGCCGATCTACCTAACGATATAACGCCTGAAAACAACCGAGATCGTTTTGAGGTCTATAATCTGGGGAATGTTATTGCAATGCCTGAGGTATCGTACATTAAGTTTTTGGGAGTACCGGTTCCTATCCCCAAACGCATTACCGAAACACTAAAGGGTACGATCGCCTTTACTGATGGTCAAGGTGCACTTGCGCCTTACAAAATCAATGAAAAAGGTTATCTCAAAGTTCTACCGAGTAATCCGTCGAATGCTGTACAAGTAACGTTCTCCGAAATTAAGCTCGCTAAATACGATACGTTGTACGTCTTTACGGGCGATGTTAATAAGGAGTTGAAAGTCAAGCCAGAGCAGGCTACAAGTTTCTTTACAGGCGAGATGTCTGCTACATCGTTTATTTCGGAAGCGCACGACGGGGCTATTACATTTATGATGTCGGGGCATAACGAAATACCTGGTGAGGGGTGGCTAGGCGAGTTTACGGAAATTGAAATGCCCGATTTATGGAAAATAAAATCGTTCAAAGAAATAGCGGGTTCAGATGCTAATCACGTTAAACTAGAGGTCAAGGTTGAGAATTTGACAAACGTATCGCTTTCACATGTAGGACTTTGGTTAACTACCAATACGGGTGTGCGTCGTGTAGAGCTCTCCGAATTGAAACCAAAAGCAGAAACAACGTTTGTTGTTCCCGAGGAGGTAGATAAGACTGCCCCCATGTATATGGAGGTTACCGCAGAATTGGCGAAAGACGGCGATGTATCTAACAATAGTAGCAAAATTGTAATTGCCAATGATCCGATTTGGAACGGTGGAGGAACGATTACGTCGCCTAAGCGACTTTATATCTCAGAGGTTCGCGTAGTGGGAATAAAAGATACAGTACGTTTCTTACCGAATGAGCGTATCGCATACCAACCTGAAAAGAAGATCAAGTTATACAAGAGTAGAAATGCTTTGCAGTTAGTGCTTTCTAGCGACCCCATGCCAGCGCAGTTGGGCGCAAAACTCCGTGTATGGGTAGATCTAGATGCTAATAACGAATTGGGCGACACTGCCCCAGAATTGGTGACTGTTCCCATAAAAGAGAATCAAAAAGTATATTGGGTAGAACTTGACTATACCGCTCTGGCATCACTAACAGCAGGTGAGCGCAGATTACGTTTCATGCTAGCCACCGACGAGAACTACAACAAGTTCAGTAGTGGTCAAGCTATGACGTGGGGGAGTGTAGCAGACGTTACGGCTGATATTAAGACTGAACCTAGTCCGCACGATTACGAGGTCGCGCTACTCTCTATTGATGGGGTGAAAAGTAGTCGCAATCTTTCTAATGCAACTGAGCTGAAAGTCAAGCTGAAAAATAATGGTCTTGCTACGCTTACACAAGTAAAATTGTCATATCAAATCAATGATGGCGAAGTAGTAAAAGAAACCATAAATACTTCGATTGCTCCGCGCGACAAAGGCACGGTAACTTTTGCGACAAAAGCGGATCTGAGCGCTATCGGAAAGCACAAGATTACGGTGAAACTCGAGGAGCAAGATCTTAATGAAAGAGACAACAAGGTTGCGAAGATTGTCTACAAGATCGCGCCTAAGAAAGATGACAAACTCTTTGCACTAAACTTTGTCGGTTCCGAAGAAGAGGGAATCTTATTCCCTAGGATTGATGATGACGCGATAGACGATAAGGCCACCGTAGAAGGTTGGTGGAAACTCGATGGTACTCAGTTTGCACAGTATATTAGTGGAGAAGGCATCTTCTTGGTTGCAGTCGCTGGCTACTCAAAAATCCCCGATAATTCTTTGGCACTTGTTGTGGGGCGTCATTGTCAATTTACAAGTACGACTCCTGTGGTGAAACCAGGTCAGTGGCAGCACATAGCCGTTGCTATGCGTAAGAAGAAAGAAAAGCCTGATGATTTAAATCATCTAACTACCATAGAGGTCTATGTTGACGGTGTCAAGGTCGAAATGAAACGCGAAGGACGCGGAGGTTTCTATTTTGACGATTTCGCATTGAATAACCCGATAAAAGGACAAAATGCGATGTTCAGAATCTGGAAAGAGATCAGAACCGAGGACGATCTCAAAGAGAATATGAGCAAGTCGGTGCGAAACAGCGAGCTTGAGTTGCCCGATGAGTGCCTAGGCGAATTTATTTATACAGAAGGGCAAGGAAAGGCTTCGCAATATGGCGACGACGAAGATGGGTTTGCTGCAATATTGTCGGAACGCGATGATATATGGAAGCCTATTAAAGATGTAATTGCGAATATCGAAGTGCAAGGTCAGCTGATTCCCGTTGCTTACAATTCGTCTGAAGCGCTTGTTACTATGCCACAGAACTTTACCGATTTTGCAAACGTGAAGGTGAAGTTTACAACAGATTGGCCTGGTTCAAAAGTCCAGTTCGCGGGTGCGGATATTACTGAAGGGCAGGTATTTGATTTCAGTAATGCAGAACATAAGCTCACTTTCAAGGCTACAAGACCCGATCTCTTTGGCCTGACGTTGCAACAGGAGCTTACCGTGAAGCTTGTAAACGACCTATCCAATGCTTGCGACATTGCCAAGATTTCATTGTTGAAGAGTAAAAATACGGGCTTGAAAGATGACCTGATTATTCCGACACCAGAGGAAATAGTAAATCTGGAAGCGAAGGACGCCTCAGCTACTAGTCAAATTGACATTACGAATGTGACCTTAGTGGTTGATGAGATCTCGCCAAATGCTAAGCTTTACAAGGACGATAAAGAGATTACTGTGGGGAGCGATATTAAGCTTAATCTTACCACGCCACAGACGTTGCGAGTTGAAGCACAGAACAAGCGCGACGTGAAGTATTATACCATACGTATGTCAATGCTGCAAGAACTAACTTGGAGCAATGAAAAGATTACACGTTCATTTACTTCGGAAGCTTTGCCCTTGGATGCCACCGCTTCTTCGGGACTGAAAGTGAAGTATATGAGCGAAAACCCATCTGTGGCTACAATCGATGCGCATGGCAATTTGTATACCACTGCAGTTGGTACTACTAAGATATTTGCTGTACAAGAAGGAGATATGAAGTACAAAGCTGCTGACAAACGCGTGCGTGAAGTAGAAGTAACGCGTGTTCCTCTGACAATTAAGATGTTACCTGCTACTATGGCGCAAGGAGATAAGCTGCCAAACTTTGAATTTGAGTACGACGGTTTGCAGTTTGCGGGTACCGAATATCAGTTCGCTACAGAGTATGAAGTGAAAATGACTGATGGCAAGGTTTGGAACTCAGCTATGCCTCCGTTGGCAGTGGGCGAGTATACAGTTGTTGCAAAAGGGTATAGCGCACCGTATGAGTCTGCAAACTATACGGTTACACGCACTGAGGGAAAATTAACAGTTACTGAGCTAGAAAAAGCGCGTCGTGTAACTTTTGCAGTAAAGGATGAGCAAGGGGCTGCACTTAAAGATGTTACAGTGCAGTGTGGTCAGTTTACGCTAACAACACCAGAAGATGGTATTGTTCAGTTCCTTCTACAGCCCGGAAAATATACGGTCTTGGCACAACACACTGATTATACTACTGCACAAGCATCTTTTGTCCTTAAAGGACGTTCGCTACAGTTTGACTTACAGCTTAATAAGCTTGTGTATACTTTAACTTACAAGTCTGATGCGAATGGCTTGCTACAAGGAGCTACGACACAAAAAGTTGCGGCAAGAGGCGAAGGCGAACAAGTGGTTGCTGTGCCGCGGAGCGTCAAGTATAAGTTTAAGCAATGGTCGGACGGAAGCACGCTTGCCGCTCGTACGGATAAAGATGTTGCTAACAATGTAGATGTAACGGCATCTTTTGAGCCTAATCTTTACAAGTTGACTTACATAGTAGGTAAGGGCGGCGTAAAGGTCTCGGGCGATCTTGAGCAGGAGCTTGCGCCCGAAGAAACGGGAAGCCCCGTTGAGGTAAAGGCTGAAGAAGGCTACGTCTTTATGGGTTGGTCAGATGGGAATATGGAAGCAACGAGAACAGATAAAAATCTAATTCACGATGTGACACTGGAAGCGCGCTTCTTCAAAGCATACCAGCTAACATGGAGTGAGGATTTTGAGAGTAGCGAAGCGTGCCTGAATACTTGGAGTTTCCCTACACCCAGTGATGGAGATGGGTGGCTATACTCCAAACGCAAAGAAATTAGAGACAATGAAGGCTCTGAAACAGGGTATGCGCTTCTAATTGATGCGGATCACGATTACGCTTGGAATGATGAAACTTCGGCAATTTCGCCTTGGATGACGCTCGCAGGGCGTGCAACAGGCTCAAAGGTTGTGGTATCTTTTGCTTGTAACTATATACAATCAGAATCTACAGATAAGGCTAAAGCGCAGTATTGTTTTGAAGATGGCGAATGGCAAGATGGTGTTGAACTTACGCCCAATGATGATGGAGATGAGCACTCCTTCGAGATTGATGATGCAACGTTAGGAACGAACAAGTACCTGCGTTTGCGTTGGTATCTCACAAATCCCGAATCGTTGGATGCGCTTGTTGCCATAGATGACATCAAGGTGAAATACTCGCCAGATCCTACCGATGTCGTATTACGATACATAGCAGGTGAACACGGTAAACTCCAAAAAGAGGGTAGTACAGAGTCTGAAAATGTGTTAGAATTCACGACAGCAGCGGGTACTCTAGGTACAAAAGTGACGGCTATTCCCGATGCGGGTTACGTCTTTGACAAATGGTCGGATGGTAAAACGACCGAAAGTACACGTCAGGATGATGCAGAGGTTTCAGTATATGCATCCTTTAAGCCCACTCCCAAGACGATGTATACTGTTTCCTACAGTGCAAAAGCCAATGGAGAGGTGCGTGGTTTGTTATATCAACGCGTGGCGGTAGGCGAGAAGAGTACGCCTGTTGTGGCTGTTGCCAATGAAGGTTATCAGTTTGCACAATGGTCAGATGGCACAAAGCAAAATCCGAGAACTGATATAGTAAGTGAGGACGGCAAACTCTATGAAGCAGAATTTACGGTGAAGCCCCCTGTCTATACGCTGACTTACATGGCGGGTGATCATGGCGAAGTCTCTGGTAATCTGTCACAAACCGTAGAGGCAGGTAGCAATGGTACTGAGGTAATCGCAATTGCTGATGACGGTTACCACTTTGTGAAGTGGGACGATGAGGTCATGACAGCTGAACGTACAGAAACTAATGTACAAGCCAGCAAGGTCTATACTGCGCAGTTTGCAGCCGATGTGAAGACTTACGCTGTAACGCTTAAGAAAGAAGGCGAAGGTGAACTGAAAATAACGGGCATTGAAGAAAGTAAACTGAATGCCGTTCCCGAAGGCATCGAGCTTACAGCAGTGGCAACCCATGCGACAGGTTGGACGTTGAAGAGCCTTACGGCAGGCACGCAGGACATCAAAGCAGATGGTAAGTTCACGGTAACCGCAGATGTTGAGGTAAAGGCTGTGTTTGAAAAGACTACTTCTGTGGAGGATGCAATGCTTGCTAACGTGTTAGTAGCGCCCAATCCGTTCGATAATCAATTACGAATTGTAAACGGTGATTTACGAGGGGAATATGCTTTGTTGAATGCGCAAGGTGTTGTAGTACGTAGTGGTAATATGGTTGGTAACGAGGTACTGATTGAAACCAGCGATCTTACTTCAGGTCTCTACCTCTTGCGTCTTACTGCCGAAAATGGTGCAACGAAGACAATAACAGTCGTAAAAGACAGATAATGAGGTTCGTAGGGGCGATGCGTGCCTCGCCCGTAAAATGCGCGGTGCGCATTTTCAGACAGCATTGCGATTGTAGCGTCGCGTCATGATACGATGCCAATAAATACAACGGGTATTGCCTTTGGGCAGTGCCCGTTTTTGATTGTTTTTCGCCCAAAGTTTCACATTAGGCTAATAAGACTCACCACCACCCTTCGGCGGGGTTCTATTTGAGCCCCTTAATGGGGCGAGTCTTTTTAGCACGGGTCGCAGACCGACAGGGTAAAAACTATGCGAAGGGAAGAGTTATGCTTTGCATAGCTCATGCCGGCTGAATTCAAGTCACAAATGCAACCGTCCTGTTAAACCTCAGATTTCAATTCCAAATTTAGCAAAAGCATATTCTTTGGGCGTCAAATAGCCGAGCATTTTTCTCGGACGATTATTTAGTCGTTCCTGTATATACCACACACTCTCTTCTGTAAGATGCTCAAATGACGATCCTTTAGGTAGATATTGGCGAATAAGTCCATTCATATTTTCATTTGACCTCTTTACCACGAGTGATATGGGTGAGCAAAATAAATCGGGACATTGAGTGCATCAGAGATTTCCAGATGCGGCGCAAATTCTTTTCCATTATCCACCGTGATCGTCTTTAGTTAGTCTTTAATGGGCATAAGTGTCGCTACTGTTGCCGCTTTAAGCGACTCCGACTATCGCCCTGTAAGTAGTCTTATCCAGCATAATTTCGTACCCCGATCATTGATTGCCAGTATTGCGCCTTTGTGGTTTTTGCCAAGCATGGTATCCATCTCCAAATCACCAAACCGTTTTTTTAGCTCCACCTCAGGCGGGCGCAAATCGATGCTCATCGTGCCTCATATTCGTCCGCGCGAATCTTTGGCGGCATCTCGCTTTCTATACTTACGTCCTCTATGACGCAAATGTAGATAGAGCTTACCTTTGTGTCGTTTATCTTCCCAAACATATTGGAGGGTGTTGCACGGTAAAGTTTGGCTAATTCGTTGATTTGTATTATCTTAGAGGTCTAAATTAGATAACAAGTTGGCGAAATGAAAGCGCGTAGTGAAAAGAGATATACCATCATAGATGCCTTAATCGAAGAACGCGTAAATGCATTGGGTAACACCTTTCTCGTGCAGATCGATAAATGCATAAATTGGCTGAAGTTTCGCACTCTCATTAACACGCGATACACGAAGACGAAGAATGCGGTAGGCAATCCCGCCTATGATAGCCTCATGCTCTTTAAGATCCTACTTCTCCAGACGTGGTACAAATTGAGCGACTATGAGGTAGAAGAGCGTATTAACGACTCTATTAGCTTCTCACGCTTTGTTGGTCTCGGACTTGAAAAACCCGCCCCCGATCATAGTACCATCAGTCGTTTCCGAAGTGCTTTAACTGAATTAGACCTGATGGATAAGCTTCTCAAAGAGCTCAATAAACAATTTGCGAAGCACAACATAGATCGAATCTGCGAGGGCGTAATCGTAGATGCGACCATAGTCGATACGCCCTATTATCCTCGCCGTCCCAAGTCATTAAAAGTTGCAGAGGATCGTGAGAATACTCGCACGGAGGAGGAAAAGCAGGCTGAGAACGATTATCATGTAGAGCTAGAATATACTCAGCCTGGGATAGATAATGAGGCTCGCTGGGTCACAAAAGGCAAATCCCATCGCTTCGGTTATAAGCTGCATGTTATTACGGATATCTATGGGATTGTGCAAGCTGTAATAACCACGCCCGCAAATGTAAGCGATACGACAATGTTTAAGCCGCTACTTTCAAAAGTAGCTATTCCTCCCGCCGTTCCCATACTAGCAGATAAAGGTTTTGCGAGTCAAGCTAATCGCGATTTTGTTAGGAGTCTTCATTGTACCGATGGCATAATGCTCAAGAAGCCCAAATGTGAGGAACT
>CAJPTS010000004.1 GCA_905373625.1 Bacteroidia bacterium | reverse complement strand
TAGAGTCTGTGTCTTGATTCTGGATGCAAATCTAAGAGTAGGGGCGAGGCGCGCCTTGCCCGTTTTATTCGCAATGCGTGTATTTTTGGGCGAGGCTTCTTTAGGTACTAGGTACGAAGTGCGAAGTTCCAAGTAAAGCCCAGATTGTGATCGCTTGTCGTGTACTTCGTACCTAGTACCTGATTAAGACGCTTTGCGTGTACTTCGTACCTCGTATTTTGAACCTACTTCGCCTCGCCCCAACAAAACTCACTTTTAACTGATGGGCAATCGCCATTTAATATACGCATCGCATTATACACATTCTGAGTTACTTAGATAAGAAATGGACAAATTTACTTTCTGATTGGAGATTTGGCTAATGAATCGGCAAATTTATATTAGTGTATATTTGTTTACTATCTAAGACCGTATGATTAAGCGAGATATTGCAGAGAAACTATTCTATCTTGTAGAGAAGTTCCCTATTGTTACACTGACAGGACCGCGACAATCAGGGAAGTCTACTCTACTGAGAAATGTCCTAACGGACTATCGCTATGTATCGTTAGAAGATCCGGAGCTAATGATGCTGGCGCGAGAAGATCCGCGTTCGTTTATCAGGACTTTTCCAGATAAAACCATCATAGATGAGGCGCAACGCGTACCAGCACTTTTTTCATACTTGCAGACGCACACAGATTTGGCAGGACGCGAGGGTATGTACTGCTTGGCGGGTTCGCACAATTTCCTTTTGATGGAAAGCATCTCGCAATCCTTGGCAGGACGCACGGCAATTCTAAAGCTCCTCCCTTTTTCTCACAACGAGATGCGGCAGGCAGCACTTCTCCCTAAAAACACTGATGCGGAGATCTTCTACGGAGGTTACCCTCGTATTTTTGATAAGGCGATAGCCCCAACAGACTTTTATCCGTCCTACATTCAGACTTACTTGGAAAAGGATGTTAGGTTGCTCAAGAATATAGGCAATATGTCTGATTTCCTTCGCTTTACTCAACTTTGTGCAGGGCGCGTGGGTCAACTCCTGAACCTTTCATCATTGGCGAACGATTGTAGTATCTCGGTTTCCACCGCTACCTCGTGGTTAAGCATTCTGGAGACGAGTTACATCTGCTATACATTGCGTGCCGACCATGCGAATTACACCAAGCGCCTTGTTAAGACTCCTAAGCTTTACTTTTATGATACGGGGCTTGCCTGTGCACTCCTGAGTATACGCTCTGCCCCCCAACTCAGTACACACTATTTAAGGGGAGCTTTATTTGAGAATCTCGTAATCAACGAGTTCATAAAAGCGGCTTTACATCGCGGTCAAGCGCCTGTACTTACCTTTTGGCGAGATAAGGCGGGCGTAGAACTAGATCTGATGTGTTACGGCGCGGACTCTGTTGAGGTATACGAGATAAAATCGGGTGCAACGTATTCTGCCGACTTTTTCAAAAACCTTACGAAGTGGACAAAACTCTCGGGGCTGTCTGCCGAACACTGTCATGTGATCTATGACGGCGATCTAGATTTTACTACAACGGAGGGAAGAGTACATGCGTGGAAGACGCTAACTCTCTAAGAGTTCCGAGTTCGATGGCTTCCTCTCTAGGAACTGTAGAAAGATCTGGCGAGTGTATTCATATGCTTCGTGCAGAGGCATGCGTAGCGTTCCGCCCGACGCTTGAGGGTGACCACCGCCGTTAAAATATTGGGTGAGCAGCTTGTTTATTGAGTAGCGTTTGGAGCTACGTGCCGATACGCGTACCGTACCATTAGAACGCTCGGTAAGGAGTACTGATATTTGTACAGAGCCTACGCACAACGGTAGGTTGGCTAGCCCTTCTGCATCACCTGGTTGATACCTGAATTGTTCTTGTACTGCCTGCGAGAGTTGCACGATGGCCGCTAGTTCTTTGCCAGGTCGTCCTGCAAAAAATGTGGTGTGCTGTAGGATGAGTGCCGACTGTAGCATTAAGCTATCGAGGGTGCGGCTATTGTATACTTGTGCTTGTACGTCGGGAACGTTTACCCCCTGTTCGACCAGAATACCTGCAATTTCAAACGTCCGCTTACGAGAGCACGAGTAGCTAAAAGAGCCCGTATCGGTCATCAGCCCCATGTATAGCGGGATGGCTACGCGGCGAGAAATTGCCGTCTGCCCCCAGTTGGCTAACAGGAGTTCTGTAAGTAATTCGCACGTAGAGCTAGATTCGGGCATCGAAAAGTAAAGATCAAATTGTGCAGCAGGATACGGATGATGGTCTACCATTACGCGGGGAGCGGTGAGAGCCTCAACAAAAAGCATCATCGGCTCATCTAGGCGAGATAGGGCATTGAAATCCAAGCAAAAAATGAGCTCACTCGACGCGAGGAAGGGTTTTACATCGCCTCCTTCGTCTTCAAAACTGTACAATAAAGTACTTGCCCCTTCTGGCCAAGCAATGTGTGCAGGAGCGCGATTCGGAGCAATACAACGGACTTCGTACCCGAGAGCTACTAGGAGGTTTCCTAAGCCGAGTGAAGAACCGATAGCATCGCCGTCGGGGCGTGCATGGCAACAAATGCTAATGCGTTTTATATCTCGTAGCAGAGCGTTGAGGCGTGCAAGGGCAAACGAATTTATAACGTCGGCGACGCGGTGGTTAGTTGGCATAATCAGACGAATTTAACCTCTCGGAGTTTCACTGCGACGATCTGCTCATTGAGCTGTTGGCATATAGTCTGGCGCATGGTGTTTAAGTTGGCTCGTAATGATGGGTTGGTAATCTGTATGAAAAGTGTAGCGCCGCGTAAATAGATGTCGCCCGTGGCGTGAATAATGGGTTGTGAGCTGGAGTTTAACCATATATTCTTAGCAACCGCCAGCGTGTACTCGGCTGCAAACTTTGGGTTCGCTCGTAACATCGCGGCAATGGCACTCCCCAAAGATTTGGGAGTATTGTAAGCAACATAGAGTTCGTCTTCCTCGTCAAACATGTTCTAAGAGCGTTAGAGTACTGTTTTCTATACGGAAGAATGCAGTATCGTCGGCTAATCTCTCTGATGCCATGTGTGCTGCAGAAGTGTCTGTAATAAAAATCTGCCCAAAGTCTTCCGTGGCAAACAGTGCGAGCATTTGTTTGATACGCTGCTCATCGAATCTGTCAAAGATATCGTCGAGTAGTAGGATGGGTTTCTTTCGTAATATTTCGGCGATGTAGCTGAACTGCGCTAGACGCAATGCGACAATAAATGTTTTTTGTTGCCCTTGTGATCCCTCGCGCCTGAGCGGATAACCGTCCAAGAAGAACTCGATGCCATCGCGGTGTATACCAATGGTCGTATGACCAGCACTTTTATCGGCTAGGCGAGCTGCCAGCAATTGTTCGTTGTAATCACCCGCAGTTAGTTGGGAGCGATATTGCAAATCGGGCATCTCACCATTTTGTGCGATCAATGCGTAATACTCCCTGAACAGTGGCAAGAGTCTCTCACAGAGTAATTTACGCTCCCGATATATGGGAGCAGCCGTCGCAATAAGTTGATTATCTAAGGAAGCGAGGAGAGCCTCATCAATACGTCCTTGCTGTTTCAATAATGCGTTGCGTTGTGCAAGCGTCTTTTCGTAGAGTTGTACGGCGGTCAGATACTCCTTCTCATACTGTGAAATGGTAGCATTCATAAAACGACGCTTCAAATCACCGCCGTCTGCCGTAAGATCCACATCCTGTGGATAGATGGCTACAATGGGGATACGCCCCACGTGATCGGCAATTCGGGTATAAGCGGTCTCGTTCAGCAATAGTTCCTTTGGAGAGTTCTTTTTGAGCGATAGGGCAACGGTAAAAAGTTGCTCGTCATCTAGGTAAGTCCCGCGCAGAGTCGCACTAGGAGCATCGTGGCGTATGGCGGCCGAGTCTGGGAAACGGAGAGGAGACTTACAAAGACTGAGGTAATAAAGCATATCGAGCACATTGGTTTTGCCTTGTCCATTAGCTCCGATCAGGATATTGATACGGGGATGGAAGTCGGCTGCGAGGTACTCATAGCTCTTAAAATTAAATGCTTGCAAGCTCTGGATGTGCATAATCGGGAACTAACAGTATTTATATAGATAATTGTATTACAGATCTGATCAAAAACGATCAATCGTTTGAAAAGTTGCGCAAAGCGGCAGTTTATCGTACTCCCTAATTAGCTCTGTGCATAAAAAAACGCAGTGAATTTTTGAACTCACTGCGTTATATTTATTTACGAAACCTGTAGGCAAGCAAACTACTTCACCTCTTCAAAATCTACATCAGTTACTTCGCCGTCTTTGGTGTTGTTACTACCCGTGTCGGTATTCGCTGTAGAGCTACTGTTTGCGGCATTCTGCATATCGGGAGCAGCTGCCTGCCAAGCGTTATTTACTTGGTCAATTAAGCCGTCAAGCGCCTCTACATTCTGTTTTTCATGCGCTTCTTTCAGGTTCGCTACCGCGGTTTCAATAGCCGATTTGTTCGCCGCAGAGAGCTTGTCGCCCAACTCCTTCAGTTGTTTTTCACTCTGGAAGATGACACTATCAGCTTTGTTCAATTTATCAGCGCGTTCGCGTGCCTGCTTATCAGCAGCTTCGTTGGCTTTAGCCTCGTCGCGCATACGTGCGATCTCTGCCTCCGATAGTCCTGAGCTAGCCTCAATACGGATCTTCTGCTCCTTGCCCGTGTCTTTGTCGCGTGCCGAGACGTTCAAAATTCCGTTCGCATCTATATCAAAAGAGACTTCTATCTGCGGGACGCCACGTGGGGCAGGGCGAATACCGTCTAGGTTGAATCGGCCTAGTGTCTTATTATCGTGCGCCATGGGACGCTCCCCTTGCAGTACATGAATCTCTACCGAAGGCTGGTTATCAGATGCTGTAGAGAAGACTTCCGACTTGTGCGCTGGGATGGTCGTATTGGCATCGATCAGTTTAGTAAAGACACCGCCCATAGTCTCTATACCCAATGAAAGCGGCGTAACATCTAACAGTAGAACGTCTTTTACATCGCCCGCTAAGACGCCACCTTGGATAGACGCACCAACTGCTACCACCTCGTCTGGGTTAACGCCTTTATGAGGCGCCTTACCAAAGAATTTCTCTACCACTTCTTGGATGGCCGGTATACGCGTACTTCCCCCTACAAGAATCACCTCGTCGATGTCACTAGGTTTCATGTGCGCGTCTTGCAATGCCTTACGACAAGGCTCGAGCGTGGCTTGTATTAAACTATCGCAGAGTTTCTCAAAAGCGGCACGTGTGAGTTTACGTACTAAGTGTTTTGGCATCCCCTCTACGGGCATGATGTAAGGCAAATTGATCTCCGTCTCGGCACTTGCACTTAATTCTATCTTAGCTTTTTCAGCCGCCTCCTTTAAGCGTTGAAGAGCCATGGGGTCTTTACGCAGATCCACACCCTCATCTTTCTTAAACTCGTCTGCCAACCAGTCTATGATCTTTTGGTCGAAGTCGTCGCCACCGAGGTGCGTATCTCCATTCGTTGACTTTACTTCGTACAGACCTTCGTTTAGTTCGAGAATTGAGATATCAAATGTACCTCCACCTAGGTCAAACACCGCGATTTTCTGATCCTTGTGCTGTTTGTCTAGTCCATAAGCCAAAGCTGCTGCCGTAGGCTCATTGATGATACGTTTCACGGTAAGTCCTGCAATTTCGCCCGCCTCTTTGGTAGCTTGACGTTGCGAATCGCTAAAGTATGCTGGTACGGTGATCACGGCTTCGGTAACTTCTTGCCCAAGAAAGTCTTCTGCTGTTTTCTTCATCTTCTGAAGGATCATGGCAGAGATTTCTTGTGGCGAGTACTGACGTCCGTCTATTACTACACGGGGAGTATTATTGTCGCCGCGTTCTACGGTATAGGGCACCTGCGAGATCTCGCGTTGCACTTGGTCGTAGGTTTCCCCCATGAATCGCTTAATCGAGAAAATGGTTCGCTTCGGATTCGTGATCGCTTGCCGCTTTGCAGGATCGCCTATCTTACGCTCGCCATTGTCAACAAAAGCTACTACAGATGGCGTGGTACGCTTCCCTTCGCTATTGGTGATGACGATCGGCTCATTCCCTTCCATTACTGCGACGCACGAGTTCGTCGTTCCTAAGTCTATACCTATGATTTTACCCATTGTATTGTTTCTCCTTTCGTTTGCTTGCTTTCAATCTTTTGCTCCTGTTATTTGCAATGCATATGCCAACAAACCGCGAATGTCACTTTGACACCAGCACCAAATCTGATCTGGCGGTACATATTATAGCACTCAGATTTACACTATTTTAGCAGTATTAGCAGGAAGAGTTCTGCGAAATAAAAGTGAACTGAGATGCGAGATAACGCAAATTGTGCTATATCTTCGTTTTATGTTTAGGGAGGATTTTGGAACTGTATGAATTCTGAGATTAAGGCTACGGGTAAGATTGCTATTTCAACACTGTGTAGTGGAGACAAGAGCGTTATGCAAATGTTTACTCCTCATTCTTTACATGCGGATGGAACAGCAATGTCATGTGAAGAGCAAATGGCCATTATTTCTCATTACCTGCACAATCTGGGGCAAGGATATGCTAAGAAATATGAAGAGAGTGCCAAGGGACTGATGGCAGCCCTATGTAGAGTATGCCAGAAACATGCTCCGAGGGGCAGAGACTCTGATGTCTGTGATCCGTTCTCTTTATTCTCAGATTTGTTTTGTGTGCCATTTTTACCACCCGCCCGTCCGACCTTTACATTCATAGATTTGTTTGCGGGGATTGGGGGTTTTAGAATGGCTATGCAAAATCTGGGTGGGAAATGCATATATTCATCCGAATGGGATAAACAGGCACAAAAGACTTATTTGCTGAATTATGGAGAGGTTCCCTTTGGCGATATTACCAAAGAGACCACAAAATCATTTATTCCAGACGACTTTGATGTATTGTGTGCAGGCTTCCCGTGTCAAGCCTTTTCATTAGCTGGAAAACGACTTGGTTTTGAGGAAACCCGAGGGACTTTGTTTTTTGAAGTGGCAGAGGTAATACGCCGTAAGCGCCCCAAGGCTTTCTTCTTAGAAAATGTCAAAGGCTTGCTCATGCACGATAAAGGCAAAACAATCCGAACGATGTTAAATGTTCTGAGGGAGGATTTAGACTATTATGTGCCCGAACCTCAGATCGTAAATGCAATGCATTTCGGCGTCCCACAACACCGAGAAAGAGTATACATCGTCGGGTTTAGAAAAGATCAAGATGTAAAAGCATTTACGTATCCTGCTCCATTAGATAGCGTAATAACTTTTGCCGAGGTAAAAGAAAGAGAGACGGTTTCTGCAAAATATTATCTATCCACTCAGTATCTGAATACCCTCGTAGCGCATAAAGCGAGACATGCTGCTAAGGGTAACGGATTCGGATATGAAGTAATCTCTGATGCGGGCATTGCAAATGCCATTGTAGTGGGCGGCATGGGACGCGAGCGCAACCTTGTGATAGATGACCGCCTCGAAGATTTTACTCCTGTCTCCAATATCAAAGGTGAAATAAACCGAGATGGCATACGGCGCATGACGCCTCGCGAATGGGCTCGCTTACAGGGCTTCCCAGACAATTTTATTATAGGAGTATCTGATGCATCTGCCTACAAGCAATTTGGCAATTCCGTCGCCGTACCCGCCATTCAAGCCACAGCAAAAGAAATAGTAAAAGTGCTGCTTTCAAATGACAGGTACAGCGAAAAAACGGACTGCCCATCAGACAGCCCGTTTTGCTTTAACTTAACTCCGAAGTGGGGATCAGAATAAGCCCGTAATATTGCCGTCGTTATCAATATCTATCTTCTCTGCGGAAGGTGTGGGCGGTAAACCAGGCATACGCATTATCTGTCCTGTGATAGGTATAATGAACTCAGCGCCAGCTGCGATTTCAATATCGCGCACGGTGACCACAAAGTCTTTTGGGCGTCCAAGCAAATCGGGATTATCTGAGAGCGATTTCTGTGTCTTGGCAACACAAACGGGGAGCTTATCGAGTCCTAAGTCATAAACTGTTTTCAGAGCAGCCCGCGCTTGTGCAGTATAATCTACCGCCTTTGCGCCGTAAACTTCGTGTGCAATGGTCTCAATCTTCTTTTCAGGCGTCCAATTCCAGTCGTAAAGCGCTTTGAACGTGTCGGCACATTGTTCAGCCACCTTAATAACCTTATCTCCTAGCGCTTCAGCACCCTTACCGCCCGCTCCCCAAACATCGGCCAATACACAAGGCACATTTAGTTCTTTGCAGGCGTTTTCTATATAAGCCAGTTCGGCATCCGTGTCCGTTGCAAATCTGTTTATTGCGACAACGGGGCAAATACCGAAGAGCGCCATGTTCTCTAAGTGCTTCTGGAGGTTCCCGATCCCCTTCGCCAGATTCTCTACACTCGGCGTGGCGAGATCTTTCAATGATTGTCCTCCGTGATATTTAAGCGCGCGCACCGTGGCAACCAGTACAACGGCATCGGGGTGTAGCCCTGCGGATTTGCACTTGATGTCCATAAATTTCTCCGCGCCGAGATCAAAACCGAAGCCAGCCTCAGTAACCACGAAATCGCTATGACTCATAGCCATCTTTGTTGCAATAACCGAGTTCGTCCCCTGTGCTATGTTAGCAAACGGTCCACCGTGGATGATGGCAGGCGTCCCCTCCAAAGTCTGTACTAGGTTCGGCATAATCGCGTCCTTGAGCAAAGCCGCCATGGCGCCCTCTGCGTGTAGATCGCGCGCATATATGGGTTTCTTATCGTAAGTGTAACCAACGAAGATGTTACCTAGTCGTCTTTTCAGATCTATAAAATCTTCTGCCAAGCAAAGGATGGCCATTACTTCGGAGGCGGCAGTAATATCAAAGCCCGTTTCGCGAGGAATACCAGAGGCAGTTCCTCCTAACCCGACGATAATGGTTCGAAGCGAGCGATCGTTCATATCCATCACGCGTCGCCAACTTACCGTGCGCGGATCTATGCCTAAGGAGCGAGTTTTACTCTGGATGTTATTGTCTATTAGCGCTGCGAGGAGATTGTGCGCCTTTTCTATAGCCGCAAAGTCTCCCGTAAAGTGTAGGTTAATGTCTTCCATTGGGAGTACTTGAGAGTAACCTCCCCCCGTTGCTCCTCCTTTTACGCCAAACACGGGACCTAATGACGGTTCGCGTAGCACAACGGTGGTCTTCTTCCCGAGTCGGTTCATGGCTTGAGCTAAACCGATAGATACGGTGGTCTTCCCCTCGCCAGCAGGAGTAGGAGAAATGGCTGACACGAGGATGAGACGCGCATTGTTCACCTTCGTGCGATCTAGGTACTTAAGAGGGATCTTCGCTTTATACTTTCCATAAAGGATTATTTCCTCCTTCGGGAGCCCGAGTGTCTCTGCAATCTCAGTTATAGGGCGCATGGTGACTCCATGTGCAATCTCCAAATCTGTCATTTTCTTTTACGTCTTTTTATTAGACAGCTTTTTACTATTCAAACTACCTTTGTCTAGTCTTTACTTTATAACTAATGGCTATGCGCTTTGTTCGCTTTCTTTTTTTCTCTCTTCTCGTAATCTTCGTAATAGGTCTCGTCTCCCGCTGTCGTACCACCACACAGCCTTCTATTCTTCTAGGTGACTACAAACCGATTCCGCGCCTAGACTCGCTTCTTTTTACTACAGATGGGGTCGAAAAAGTTACACAGACGTATCCCGAATTTGCTAACCTCTGGGGGCAATTGCTCGGTCAGAATCCAAACCAAAATCCAGAAGTTATTCTCAATCAGTTTGCGAACGATACACTAATTATTCGTTTACAGGATTCTATAAATCAGCTCTTCTTACCCTCTGCACGCCCCGATGCGGCGCTATACTATGCTTTTACGCGCGCACACGAATTGGCCCCCTCGCACTCCGTCCCGCGTCTTTACTATTACAACAGTGGTTTCCAAGCCTCTATTTTAGTCGCAGATTCGTTGTTGGCCATAGGGCTAGATCGTTTCCTTGGCTCTAGTTCACGCTTTTATTCTGCACTCTCCATGCCACGTTATCTGGCGGAGCGTATGACCCCGCAGTACATCGTCCCCACGGCTTTAGAAGGTTGGCTCTCGGCAGAGTTCTCACAGAACAATCCTCGCCCCTCTGTGCTAGATCAAATGCTTTATCAAGGGAAAATTAAGTATGCTATTAAGATGCTACTTCCCGATCTGCCCGATTCGGTAGCTCTTCAGTTCTCATCCGTGCAATTAGATTGGTTGGAAGAGTCTGAAGCCGACATATGGACGTACCTCTCCGAGAAGAAATTGCTCTACGAAAAGAATCAGCTCATCGTCTCGCAGCTGACGCGTCCCGCCCCCTTTACAAACGCTTTTGGGCAGAATTCGCCAGGACAAGCGGTTAATTGGGTGGGGTATCGGATCATTAGCAGCTACATGAAACATCATGCAGACCATAACCTTGAAGATCTGTTTGCGCCTACGCTGAGCAATGAGCAGTTGCTACAAAATGCTAAGTATCGCCCTTAATCACTGAGCAGAATGGATATTGTTGAGAAAAAGAAGGCGCTTCGCAAGGAGATAAAAGCCCGCAAAAAATCGATCTCAGAAGAGAGTAAAGCACAACAAGCCTTAGATGTTTTTGAGACCTTAGAATCATTTGCAGAATTCCAACAGGCGAGCACAATACTCGGTTACTGGGCTCTGCCCGACGAGTTGCCCACGGCAAAATTTATGAATAAATGGTATTCGCATAAACGCCTACTCCTGCCCGTAGTGATAGGTGACGACCTCGAGTTATTTGCGTATACAGGTGCTTCTTGCCTCGTCCCGCAACCGCCTTTTGGCATCTTAGAACCTCGAGGTACTGAGTTAGTAGCGCCCGAGAGTGTAGAATTGGTTATAGTCCCAGGTGTTGCTTTTGATACTGAGGGGCATCGAATCGGACGCGGACGTGGGTACTATGATAGACTGTTCACGAAGATGCCTCTTGCGATCCGTATAGGCGTCTGCTTAGGCGAACAAATGGTGAACGACGTGCCATGCGAAGCGCATGATCTGTGCATGAATTACGTGTTGCACGGCAACGTCTAATCCCACAAAATGGGGATTAAAATTTGTAGAATGACTATAAAATAGGGTTTTCGATCTCTTGAACCGTGCAGCCTTCATTGCTCGCAATTCCTGTTCCGAGCTACGTTTATAGGCTTTTAGAAGATCCGTATTCGTTATAAATTGCGCGCCTCCCTATAAATAGGGATTTATTCGTTAAAAGTAATACTACTTTTGCTACACCTAAGAGAAAAAAGTAGAACATTTAGCGAAGGAGAAAAAGCAATGGCATACGTAATTAACGAAGGCTGTGTAGCGTGTGGTTCGTGTCAGTCCGAATGCCCCGTAGAAGCTATCTCGGCGGGCGATATCTATAAAATAGATCCGAATCTTTGCACAGAATGTGGCGCATGCGCCGATGTTTGCCCAACGGGAGTAATTAGTCTTGCAAAATAAGGCTACTACTAGTGCTAGAATTTTAGCGTCAGACTCTGCGAGTCTGGCGTTTTTTTTTGCTAGAAATTCTCTGTTTGCAGTTATTTTCTCGCAGGGTTAAGATCTACGTGGCATACATTTTGGAAGTGTGAGCTTCGGGTGTCCAAAAAAGCACTGTACGTTGCAAACATTCGGTTTCGTTCCACGTATACGTGACTAGTTCGGTGCACCGAGCAAAGGGCGTCTGTAGTGTCAAGTCACTTAAAAGAAATTAAGAGCTTAAAATGAGAAGAAAAAGTGTGTCCTTAGTAGTAACGGTAGCCGCACTACTATTTACGAGTGGAGTCTATTCACAAGGGATCGCCCTATCCCGCGATAGTGCATGGGTCTTTTCTGGTAATCTCGCTGCGACGTTCAGCCAAGTAGGCCTAACCAATTGGGTTGCTGGGGGCGAGAACACATTGGGAGGACAAGCAACAGCATTACTGGATCTGAAGTATGCTAAGCAAAAGCAGTTGTGGCAGAACACGCTTGAGCTAGGCTACGGACTTATGAAACAAGGCGAGAGTGATCTCATTAAAAACTTAGATAAAATAGACTTCGCATCGCAATACGGCTACCAAGCTACGCATGCGTGGTATTACAGTGCTATGTTTGGTCTAAAGACTCAGTTTGCAGCGGGTTACAAGTATCCCGACACAAAGAATGTGATCTCTGATTTCGCCGCCCCACTGTACGTGCAGCTGTCTCTTGGTGCAAATTACAAGCCCGACAACCATTTTTCAGCGCTTATTTCTCCGCTCACAGGTCGTCTGACAATTGTTTCAAACCAAGATCTTGCTAATGCTGGCGCTTTTGGTGTAAAAAAAGGGAAATTTGATGCACTAACTAACACATGGACCAAGAAGGGCGAAACATCGCGTATAGAACTCGGTGGTTTTATAAAGTTAGGGTACACGAATTCGTTTTTCAACAATATGTTGGGCTTAACAACGAAACTCGAGCTCTTCTCGAACTACCTGGAGAATCCACAAAACATAGACGTAAATTATGATCTCCTACTAGACTTTAAGCTGAGTAATTTCTTAACGGCTCGTGCTCAGCTCACGCTGATTTACGACGATGACCAAAAGATGCCAGATAAAAATGGTAAACCCGTTGCTGCTCTCCAAGTACGACAGATGTTCGGTTTAGGCTTAGCCTACCGCTTCTAAATACAACGAAAACACCCAATCCAAGGGGCGCGGCGCGAGCTGCGCCTTTTTTTGTGCAGGCGATCTCTGAAGAGAATAGTTAGAGAAGCCTAAGGTTTAATTGTAATGCGTCTATGAGTCTCATAATCGTTTTTGATTATGCTGCTGGGCTAGCCTCGTTATGCCCAAAGAGGGTATCCCCTAGTATTTTTGCTTACTGTAGCTAAAATAAACTGTACCTTTGTTCGTAGTTTACGTAAATGTACACTTACAAAAGAGGTAGAGGTATGCGCCGACTGATCGTTGTGCTAGGCACAGTACTGTCGTTAATGTTAAGTTTAACAGCTTGCGATTCGTACGATAAGCTCCTGAAAAGTACTAATACTGAGAAGCAGTATGAGGCGGCAATGAAGTATTACGAGCGGGGCAAATACGGGAAGGCGAAAGAACTTTTTGAACGCGTGCTCCCTATGACGCGCGCAACCCCACGTGCCGATACGGTTAGCTACTATCTGGCGAGGAGTTATTTTGCAGAAGGCGACTATACGCTTGCAGGTTACCTGTACGAACAGTTGATAATAAATTATCCGCGCAGCCCATTTGTGGAGGACGCTACATTTCAAACTGCTTACTGCCACTATTTGGAAGCGCCGCGTCCTGCACTAGATCAGACCTATACGGAAAAAGCTATCGAAGGCTTTAATAATTTCAAGAAGACCTATCCCAAAAGCGACCGTACGGGGGAGGCAGATAAGTACTTAAAAGAGCTATACGGCAAACTGCTGCGTAAGGAGTACGAGGCAGCCAAATTGTACTATCAAATGGATATGTACAACTCGGCTCTTTACGCATTTAAGCGGAGTTTGGAGAAGTACCCCGTATCGCCCTATCGCGAAGAGCAGTATTATCTCCTCGTAAAGTGTAGTTATCTCTATGCGTTTAACAGTATAGATAGTAAGCGGCGCGAGCGTTTTCAACAAACGGTAGATGAATCCCTTTCCTACATCAGTGAGTTCCCCGACTCAAAGAATGCGAAGGAAGTACTCAGCTATTACCTCCGTGCCATGGAATTCTTAGGCTATACCCCAGACATGTCTGTCATACCCGAGAAGCTCCGTTAACAGTGCAAATAATCAGGATTAGTTAAACATATACTCTTTTCATGGATAAGATACAAGCATACCGAAAAATAGGTGCCCCCTCAGACACCAAGACGCAGAATGTTATGGAGCTTGCTAAGCCCACAAACAATATTTATGCTACGACTGTTGCGATTGCGCAGCGCGCCGACCAGATAAGCGAAGAGCTGAAACAAGAGCTGAATGATAAGCTCGTAGCCTTCACTTACACGGCAGACGACAACCCAGAGAAGGAGGAGTTCCGCAATGAGGAACAAATCGAGCTTAGCCGTCAGTACGAGCGGCTACCGAAACCCGTACTGTTGGCTCTCCAAGAGTTCTTGAATAATCGGTTAACTATTACAGAGATCTCAGAAGAGGAAGCTAAGCAGTCAGCTAGCAGTGCAGTAGCCGAATAGGGACAGACCTATAGCGAACCAGCGCAACCATGCTTACGGATAAACGAATTCTAGTAGGCGTTACGGGAGGTATTGCGGCTTATAAAGCTGCGATACTAGTCAGGTTGTTGGTAAAACACGGAGCAGACGTGCGCGTGGTTATGACCCCAATGGGACAAAAGTTTATTGCCCCTCTTACACTAGCCACGCTGTCACAACACCCTGTATTGAGTGAGTTTTACAACCCAACGAATGGCGACTGGAATAGTCACGTTGCTTTGGGCGAGTGGGCAGATCTGATGGTAATAGCCCCAGCTACAGCCAATACGTTAGCTAAAATGGCGTACGGCATAGCAGATAACCTTTTACTCACCACCTACCTTTCCATGCGTGCCCCGGTATGCGTTGCTCCCACAATGGATCTCGATATGTTTGCACATCCTGCCACCCAAGATAATTTGCAACGATTGCGTTTACACGGAGTACAAGTTATAGACCCCGAAGAAGGATTTTTAGCCAGTGGACTGGAAGGGAAGGGACGCATGGCAGAACCTGAGCAGATCCTCAATGTCGTGGTTAGTATCTTGGCGCAACATGGAGCGCTTGCAGGCAAAAAAATCTTAGTGACCAGTGGTCCTACACGAGAGCCACTCGACCCCGTCCGTTTTATTTCAAACCACTCCAGTGGTAAGATGGGGGCTGCCATATCCAATGCGCTTGCTGCTCTTGGTGCAGAAGTACATTGTGTGGCAGGACCAAGTGAGACGTATCCTGCCGTCTTCACAAATCTCCACACGTACAAAGTGGAAACGGCGCAGCAAATGTATGAGCAATGTAAAGCGCTTTGGGACGCCATGGACGTGGCGATTATGGCTGCCGCTGTTGCAGATTACCGAGCTGAGCGAGTGGCGGAACAGAAGATCCCGCATAGAGAACAAACGTTGCAGCTTACCTTGGAGTCTTGTCCAGATATAGCCAAAGCGCTCGGGCAGTCCAAACGTCCGAATCAGTTTTTAGTGGGCTTTGCATTAGAGACGGGCAGGGGCATTGAGAATGCGCGCAAAAAATTGATACAGAAAAACATGGATCTCTGTATACTGAACACGCTGGCAGATCTTGGTGCGGGTTTCTGCTCTAATACGAACAAAACCACCTTCGTCTTTGCAGATGGACGCGAGGAGGCTCGCCCATTGGAACTTAAGACGGAACTCTCTAAAGCAATTGCAAATAGCGTCGCACAAATGCTTTTACAACGTTCATGATGTTACGAAACCTCTTGTTAGCCCTCATTCCCCTTACGTATATATGCCCAGTGGTGTCTGAGGCGCAGGAGTTAAAGTGTTCCTTTCAGCTGAACTCGCAAAAGATACAAGGCACGAATCGGAATGTGTTTAACACGTTACAGAGTTCAGTATATGAGTTTATTAACAATACCCCGTGGACGCAGCATAAGTTCTCTGAAAATGAACGTATCGAGTGCACGTTAATTCTTACACTCAACGAGCAGAGCGGCGATGAGTACAAGGGGACTATGAATTTGCAGCTGCGGCGTCCCATTTACGGCACTTCGTATAACTCGCCTGTAATAAATTTCATTGACCAAAATATACAGTTTAATTACATCGAGAATCAAAAGCTCGAGTTTAATGAGGCGGCGCACCAAGACAATCTCACCGCCATACTCGCATTTTATATATATATCATTCTCGGCTATGATTATGACACCTTCTCACCGCTTGGTGGAACGGAGTTTTTTGAAAAAGCAAAACAAATCGTAGATAATGCACAAAATGCCCCCGAGCGTGGTTGGAAAGCCTACGAGAGTTCAAAAAAGAACCGCTATTGGATAGTGGAAAATATGATAGATGATAAATACCGCGCACTCCGTCGTGCCATGTATACTTATCATCGGCGTGGTCTAGATCTTATGATAGATAAACTACCCGAGGGGCGTGACGCGGTCTTGCAAGCTATCACGGAGGTGCAAAAAGTCTATCGCTCTCGTCCAGATGCAGATATGCTTGCCATACAGCTCTTCCTTGATGCGAAGCGGGAGGAAATAATAAATATCTTCTCGCGTGCAAGTTCTACAGAAAAGGCTAAAGCGGTGAATGTTATGGTAGACATTGACCGTATAAATGCGCAGCAGTACCAGAATTTGCTCAAACAGCACGATACGAACTAGCGATTGGAGCTTTGCCGATCGCCGTTCCCCGATCTCCTTCCACACTTTTTGCCGTCATGCTAAAGCATCTTTTTATTCAGAACTATGCACTGATAGAGCATTTGGATCTTGATTTATATCCAGGCTTTAACATAATTACGGGGGAGACGGGCGCTGGTAAATCCATATTACTCGGCGCATTGGGGCTTATACTCGGCGCACGGGCAGATAGCTCCGCGATCAAACAAGGCGCTGAGCAGTGCATAGTTGAGGTTACATTTGATATTCAGCATTATAACCTCGTAGAATTCTTCGAAGAGCAAGAGCTGGACTATGCACCCGAGCTCATCGTGCGTCGGCAAGTGAGTGCAGCAGGTAAATCGCGTGCTTTTGTTAATGACCTGCCCGTTACGCTCGCACAACTTAAAGCGCTTGCCGAGCGCCTGATAGATATTCATTCGCAGCATGCCAACTTGCTATTACAGGACGCTCCGTTTCAAATGCAAGTACTCGACGCGTTTGCCAAAAACGAAAAGATTTTGGCGGATTATATGGTATGGTACAACCGCTGGATAGAATTAAAACAACGTATTGAGACGAAACGGCGCGAGCACGAACGGCTTAATAAGGAACGTGACGAGCTGACGGAACGATTAAATGTACTGAAGGAGGCAAAGCCTCTCCCAAACGAACTGGAGCAATTAGAAGCACGACAGAAGACTCTGGCGCATGCTGAAGAACTTGCAGCGACATACTCAGAAGTGCTCGCAATGCTAGAAGGGGAAGGCGATGCCGCAGTATTAGGTTTATTGAAAGAGGCGAGAGCGAAATTGGCGCGAATCAGTAACTGGCATACCAACGCCACGGAGCTAGTCTCGAGGTTTGAAAATGTGACCATAGAACTGCATGACCTTGCGCAGGAGGTCGGCGGAGAGTTAAAAGACTTTCCCGAAGACAGTACAGAGCTGGCACAAGTAGAAGAGCGGCTTGCACTTATCTCGCATCTGTTAAAAAAGTATCGCTGTACAACGTGCGAAGAACTAATTGAATTACAGGCGCAGACTCAAGAAAGTTTAGACGGACTGGATGGTTTTGATTTTGAGTTGAACGAGTTGTTGCAACAGTTGGCTGCCGTAGAGAAGGATCTTAATGATTTGGCAAGCCAGCTCTCTGCCAGTCGTGCCGATAAAGCAACGGCATTGGCGGAGAATATCGTGGCAAGTTTACAACGTTTGGGAATACCCGAAGCAAAATTTGTTGTGAATCTCGTTCCGCAAAAAGAACTGTTACCAACAGGGGCGGAGAGCGTTGAGTTCCAGTTTTCTGCTCACCAGCAGCTTGTACCACAGCCTTTGGCGCGCATTGCGTCTGGCGGCGAGATGGCACGTGTAATGCTTAGCCTCAAGGCTATTATGGCGCATTCGTTAGCCCTGCCCACCATCTTATTTGATGAAATTGATACGGGCGTATCGGGTGCAGTAGCGGCACAAATGGGGGTGATGCTTCAGGAAATGGCAGCGGATCTACAGGTTATTAACATCACCCACCTGCCGCAGATCGCTTCGCGGGGGACGCATCATTTCTTTGTCTACAAAGATCATACTTCGACAGGCGATACGGTATCTAACATCCGCCTCTTGGGGCAAGAGGAACGAATACTAGAACTCGCGAAGTTGCTCAGTGGTGAGCAGGTAACAGAAGCCTCGTTAGAAAATGCACGAGAGCTTCTCCGTGCTGCACAACAATAAGAAATGGCAACAAAAGCAGTAGTTCTTCTCTCGGGAGGCTTAGATTCTACGACGGTGCTTTATTTAGCACATAGCTTAGAGCTAGAACTTTACGTAGTTTCTTTCATTTATGGTCAGCTGCATGACAAAGAGTTGCAATGCGCGAAGTGGCATGCAGAACATTTGCAGGTAAAAAAACACTACGTGATAGATCTCTCCTTCACAGAATGGGACGTCTCTTCGCTTACGCACAATGCTGCGGGCAATAGCATTGAGGCGGGGAGTTTGCAAAGAGAAAAGACTCCTAATACCTATGTGCCTGCTCGCAATATGGTATTCCTTTCAATCGCAGCTTCGGTTGCAGAAAGCGTGGGAGCAAAGTACATCTATATCGGTGTGAGCGAGGCTGATTATTCGGGTTATGTGGATTGTCGCGAAGCCTTTGTAAAAGCTATGCAAGCGGCTATAAACGAGGGTACTGAGCGGAAGTTAATTGGTGGGACGCCGATAGAAATCCGAGCTCCTTTTTTGCATCTGAAAAAAGCCGAAGAGATACGTCTGGGCATGCAACTCGGGGTAGATTTTGCACATACGTGGTCATGCTACAAAGGCGGCGATCATCCGTGTGGCGTCTGCGACAGTTGTTTGCTCCGTGCACGAGCCTTTGCGGAGCTAGGACTGTCCGACCCGTTAGTATAGCATGTCACAAACCTTGCTGCTTGCCCCCGAAGGGTTATTCCCGATTCCAGAGGCGGAGAGTGGGAAAACAAACCTTCAGCTCTCGGTAGCGGGCACTATACAAGGGGAAGGAATTTTAGCTGGGACTCCGAGCCTCTTTCTGCGTCTCGCTGGCTGCAATATGGCGTGTAGGTGGCGTAACGAAGACCACAAAGTGGTTATATGTGATACTCCACATGCTTTACAAACTCCGCTTGCACACGAGGTGCTTTTAGACGAGATTTTGAAAAAGATTTTCTTACATCGGGGCAATATCAGACACCTTGTCATTACTGGCGGAGAACCGCTATTACAAGCCTCCGCTTTACAAGAGCTACTAGAGGGATTGCGCACCGCTAAGAGGCAATTCCATATCACTGTGGAGAGCAATGGCTCATTGTTTACGCCAGCGCTTTTACCTTATGTAGATCTTTGGAGCTTCTCGCCTAAAATAAACGCGACCTTTGTGCCCGAGAAACGAATCTCGACGGAGCAATATTTACTCAGCCTTGATGCGTGGTTGCACGAGGTTCAGTTGCCCGCACAGATCCAATTGAAATTTGTAGTAGGAGCTAAAGATGACGAACACACGTTGTTGGATTTCTTATCGCAGCTCCATTTGCGTTCCTCCGACATTGTAATGCTAATGCCACTCGGTGCTACGCCTGAAGAACTGTCAGTTAGTACGCCAGTAGCATTAGAGATGGCCATCCGTCATGGTTTCCGTTTTGCGCCCCGTCTTCAAATCATGCTTTGGGGTAATAAGGTCGGAGTATAGTTTTTGACGGCGTGTTATAAAACGCTGTAAATTTGGAGGAGTTTAACACTACCTACTAGATCACTAAAACTGATGCCGCCAAAGCATTTCTTACAGTTACACGAATTAGCCGAACAGCTACACAATGCTGTGGAAGCACAATTCCAACTCCCGCTATGGGTGGTGGCGGAGGTGGCGTCTATTACAGAATCGGCATCGGGGCACTGCTATATGGAGCTGACCGAGTACGACGAGAAAAGCCGTACACAAGTCACCTCTATGCGCGCCATCATTTGGGCTAATAAGTATAGCGAGATACGTCCGTTCTTTGAACTTACTACGCATACAACGCTGCGCAAGGGCATACAGTTGTTGTTGCGTGTACGTGTGGAATATTCCGTTCGTTATGGGTTCGCACTACAAGTGGTAGATATTGACCCTCAATATACTGTCGGAGAGCTGGCTTTACAACGTCAGCGTACTCTTGAGCAGTTGGAACGAGATGGGGTGCTATATATGAACCGAGAGCTCTTGTTCCCCGAATTCCCACGTCGCATAGCTATCATTTCGGCAGCACGTGCAGCAGGTTATCAGGACTTTTGTCACCAATTGCAGGGCGCTACAGAACGCTACGGGCTTCAGTTGAAACTTTTTCCTGCTCTTGTACAGGGCGATAAGGCCGTAGTATCTATGTCCAATGCTTTGGATATTATCTACGCCGAGGCAGACTACTGGGATATCGTGGTGATAATCCGCGGAGGTGGCGGTCAGATGGATCTGAGCTGTTTTGACGCCTACGAATTGGCTTCGCTCGTTGCTCAGTTTCCTCTTCCAGTGGTCGCTGGTATTGGACATGAGCGCGATGTGTCTGTCGTAGACCTAGTAGCCAATTTATCACTAAAAACTCCGACGGCTGTCGCCGCTTATATTGAGGGGATATTTCGAGAAGCAGAGCAAGCTCTTATGGCTACGCTACAAGAACTCGTACCGCGTATCCAAGATTATCTTACTGCGTGTAGTGATGCCGTAACAGCCGTTGCAGATGCCTTTGCGCGCAACCAAGAGCGGTTATTCGTGACACACGAACAACATTTGTTACGCCTCTTTGAGGGGAGTAATTTTCGCTTTCGTGCACAGCTGGATCAATTTCTTCCGCGCATCGCGCGTATTACGGATCGGGCTACGCTCGTTGTCAAAAACCGTCTACACCAGTATCCGCTTCAACTAATGCATCTCTTTGCTGAGAAGCAACCCCAGATACATAATACTCTTCAGCGCAACGAACTGCAATTTCTACATCGCATCCTACTGCTTCAGCGCTACGATCCACGGTTTGCATTACAGCACGGATTCGCTATTGTACAAAGGAAGAGTAGTGAGAATGCTGTGACATTGAGCGAAGGAGAAGAACTTAGGCTTCATACTGCGAACCAATCAGCTGAAGTGAAAATAGCCTCAGTAACCTCTGAGGGCTTATTCTCAAACTTAGATGCGGAATGTGAACAGCAGCGTGCGTGGCTAGAGTCTTTGTACGAAAAGAACAAAGACGAGTAGGCGCTTTGCGAAGCCGTCGCTTAAGGGGAAACTACAAAAGCCCTTACACGTAAGCAATTACTTATTGCCCAGAAATGCTAAGAAGGCGTCTATGCGGCGCAGCGTCTCCTCTTTACCGAGAAATGCCATAATTGTTGCCACATCTATACCGCGAGACTCACCTACCAATGCCAAACGGAGTGCATTCATAACCTTACCCATGGGTAAATTATTCGCCGTTATATACCCTTTTAGGGCACTTTCAAGGGCTTCCGCTTCAAACGGCATACAGTCTACGACAACTATGCGCATTGCCTCTATATAACTCGGTGTCTGCTCGTTGCAATGCTTCTTCAGCGCCTTTTCTTCGTATGACGAGGGAGCTATCCAGAAATAATCAGTTTCTTTCCATAAATCCGTCAGTAACGTCAGACGCTCCTGTACTAGTTTTATGGCTTGTGCAGCACGCTCTTCAGTAATAGTTATGCCATGCCCCTGTTGTTGTGCGAGGAGGTAGGGTACTAGCTGCTCTACGGGTGCATTGGCAAGGTGGATATGGTTGAACCATTTCGCTTTTTCGGGGTCAAAGCGGGCGCCATTCTTACTAACACGATCGAGAGAGAACTTCGCAACGAGCTGCTCTAGTGATAGGTACTCCTCGGTGTCACCAGGATTCCAACCTAAAAAGGCTAGCATATTCAAGAACGCCTCGGGGAGGTATCCGTCCTCGCGGTAGCCGTGTGAGATCTCGCCCGTTGGGGCTGTCCATTCTAATGGGAAGACGGGGAAACCTAACTTGTCACCATCGCGTTTTGAGAGCTTGCCATTGCCCGACGGCTTAAGTATAAGCGGCAGGTGTGCAAACTCGGGCTGCCGATCGCTCCACCCAAAGGCACGATAAAGGAGATAATGTAACGGGAGCGAGGGTAACCATTCTTCGCCTCGGATGACGTGCGAGATCTCCATCTCAAAGTCGTCCACGATGTTGGCTAAGTGGTAGGTGGGGAGCTGATCTGCACGCTTGTACAAAACTTTGTCATCCAGCGTTTCGGAGAGGACGTTGATGTCTCCGCGGATGAGGTCATGCATTTGTATGGTTTCCCCCCTGGGGATCTTGAAGCGAATCACCCAGTCCTGTGTCTCGCGTAGAAGCGTTTCTACTTCGGCAGGGCACATGGTGAGAGAGTTACGGAGCGAGTCTCGTGTATGCGGACCATAAGCAAAGCTGCGCCCTTCCTTTTCGGCTTCTTCGCGCAATGCATTCAGGGCTTCGGGGGAGTCAAAAGCATAGTACGCCCATCCGCTCTCTACTAACCGAGTGGCATACTTGAGGTAAATCTCCTTCCGATCGCTCTGACGGTATGGTCCATACGCTCCGCCCTCGCGCACTCCCTCGTCTATTTTTAAGCCACACCACGCTAGGGAGTCAAATATATATTCCTCTGCACCCGGTACGTAACGCGTGGTATCAGTATCTTCTATGCGGAGAATAAATGTGCCACCGTGCTGACGTGCAAACAAATAATTGAAAAGTGCGGTGCGGACGCCTCCTATGTGGAGTGGTCCTGTGGGACTGGGTGCAAAACGTACTCGTACTGGTCGTGACATTCAAACTATCAGATAAATAATTAAACCTCCGAGGGGCACACGGTGTGTATGTAATGATTAGGATAGCTCTTTAAGTGCCTCCAAATCTTTTGTAATCTGTTGCCGAAGGGCATCGAGTGTGGCAAACTTAAGTTCGTCACGGATCTTTTTGTGGAAGGATACGTAAACTGTCTGATTGTAGATTGCGGTGTGCAACGAGGGTATATAGGCTTCTATGGATACGTAGCCATCTATATCGACGGTCGGACGTGTCCCCACATTGATAATAGCATTGCGCTTTTCTGTAGGCGAAATGGCTGGGATTATACACTGCCCCGCATAGACGCCAAAGCTCGGTAGCTGCTGCCAGCCGCTCTTGGGTTGTATATTGGCAGTAGGGTAACCTATTGTCCGCCCGAGCTGCTTCCCGTGCACTACCGTCCCGTAAAAACCATAGTCCCGCCCCAATGATTGGGCCGCCGAGCCCAAATCGCCGTTCAGAACCATTGCACGGATATTTGTGGAGCTAACCGTAACGCCATTTACGGCTAGAGGCGTACCAAGATAGGCAGGGATACCCTTATCTGTAGCAAAGGCTTTTAGGAGGGTAAAATCACCTTTTCCGTTGTGCCCAAAACGATGGTCGTACCCCATGAGTATGGCTGAGGGATGGAGGTGTTTGTAGAGCACATCTTCTAGGAATGCAAGCGGTTCTAGAGCCGCGAGCTCGAGGTCAAAATTAAGAACGAGCATGGCGTCTATGCCCGTTGCTTCGATGAGCTGAGTCTTGTAATCGAGGGGAGTGAGGAGCTTAAATTTGCTGGGTTCATGCCCTAGTACAATGCGCGGGTGTGGCCAAAGAGAGATGGCGAGGGGCGGACGATTTAGCTCTTTACCAATCTGTTGTAACTCCCGTAGCAGCTGTACATGCCCCAAGTGTACCCCGTCAAAAAAACCTAGTGTAACAACGGGGTTATGAAATTCCACTTGCGTCGGGTCGCGCCAAACAAGCATTGCTCTAGGTAAACAACTTCCTTTTTAATACGCTTACAAAATTAGGAAAAACTACTATACGCCCCATTGTGTGCGTGGCACTTTGATTCCCACGAGCGCGAGCAGATGTGCCGTAAATTCGGCTGTCATCTGTTGTATGGTGGAGGGACGCGTATACAGAGTGAGCATGGGGGGGGCAATACACACGCCGAGCTCGGCTAATGCTAACATATTCCGTAAGTGTATGGCAGATAGGGGCGTCTCGCGCGGCACTAGGATTAGCGGACGTCGTTCTTTTATGGTCACATCTGCTGCACGGGTGAGGAGGTTGTCTGCAATTCCGTTTGCAATCTTCGCAAGCGTAGCTAATGAACAAGGCGCGACAATCATGCCATTTGATGGGGTAGACCCCGAGGCTAGTACATCGGTGAGGTCGGAAATAGCATGTAGGGAGAGTCGTTCACTCGGATCTGGGAGCGATGTCGCTAGTTCATATTGCCATACTTGTTTTGCCGCTTCAGTAAAAATCACCTCTAGGTGTCCGTTTGAGTAGGTCAAAAATTGTTCTATCAGTGTATGCGCCACCAGTGCGCCGCTTGCACCGCATATGCCTAAGGTGAGAGAAAACGAGTCGCAATTCATTACATTTGTTGTCAGATACCGTATTCGGAACGTTTTACAGCGGTTTGCCGTTACGTATATGCTTGGGTAACGCAAATTGTGCGCTCGTTATTGAGAATAACGAATGCCGTATTCGGTACTTGCGGTAAAAGGGGCTTGGTTCTTAATTGTATAAAATGCGTTCATTTTTACTCTTCATATCATTAACCCTATCGGTCTCTCTGTTTGCTGTGGGGCAGAAGGTAGATATCCGACAGATGAGCTGGGGCAGTGACTTTAATCTGCATGTCAACCTGAGTAATGACAGCAGTTATGTCATGGACGTCCGTGGTCTGTACCATGAGAGTGGAAAGCGAACGACTCCCTTTCAGGGTCAATCTACAACGTACTTTCCCGTATCGCTCGATCGTGCATTTGTCTCTTACCTTCGCGAACACCCCATAGATAGTGTTTACGAGCAGTGCGACTCTGTAACGTCTGCTGCCCCCTATTTAACACTTTGGTCTGCTCTACACAAAGAGTTAGGAGGCGGTTATACCCATCTCATCCATTGCATTGTATACGCCCTAGAGGGCGGTTTACTCCACTTACAAGATAGTACACTCCACCGTCCGATCACCACGTGGAAGCCCGACCCGCCCACCGAAACCTATCTCCGTACGAAAGATTGGCATTATTACGTGCCTACAGATCAAAAAATGGCGCACAAAGAGTACAAACGTCGCTTAAAAGAGGACGCGCTACAGGACTTGCAAGGAGTACCGAAGAAGTTTGTTGACTTATTTCTGAAGACCTCCGACAGGGGGTATCGCAAACTAGTTACACAGCGTAAAGAGAACGACTTGGCGCAGATAGATTTGGTGCGTATGATGCTTGGGGCAAAGTATTTAGGCGAGCCCCAAATTCGTTACATCAGCCAGTGTGTTCGTAATGCCGTTGCGCAATATACGGCTAAGAGCCTCCCCTCCGTTATAGTATTTGATGACTATAAAGCGGCGGTTGCCATGGCTCTTGATTCAACAGGGTATCGGGTCGACTACGTGGTATTTCAAGAGCAAGACAAACTCTCGGAGGACGAGATTAAGCAACGCGAGGCGAGTATACGCTTGCTAGTGCATAATATAAACCTTGCCAACGAGAAGCTGTTCCGTGAGCGGCTGTCGCGTTATTATGAATAGGAATTCTAAGAGTAAACGATAATGATTCGCATTCAGTCGTTGTGCAAGCATTTTGGTAACCGACAGGTGCTCGATAATCTGAGCCTAGAGGTGGCAAATGGGCAAATTATGGGGCTTCTTGGTCCTAACGGCGCGGGCAAATCTACAACCATGCGTATACTCACGGGAGCTATAGCGCCAACCTCGGGCGAGGTGTATGTAAATGGACTCTCTGTTACAGGGGATGACGGAGCGTGGCGTGCTAAACTCGGATATTTGCCCGAACAAAACCCATTGTACGCGGAATTGTATACATATGAGTATCTTTATCACGTCGCACATCTTTACGGGCTTAAAGACGCGAAAAAACGCGTTTTAGAAGTAAGCGAACTGACAGGGCTTACAGAGATGCGGAATCGGCGCATCAAAATCCTGTCTAAGGGCTATAAACAACGTGTAGGTTTGGCAGCTGCTCTTATCGCCGACCCCGAGACGTTGATTTTAGACGAGGCGACGAATGGTTTAGACCCCAATCAGATTGTAGAAATTCGTAACGTTATTAAGGAGGTGGGCAAACAGAAGGCTGTTCTCTTTTCTACGCACATTATGCAGGAAGTAGAGGCTCTGTGTGACAGCGTGGCGATTATCCGCGAGGGCAAATTGGTTGCAGTAGGTTCTACACAGGAGTTAATGGCGAGCCGCGATCGGCGCTCCTATGTGGTAGGTTTTGTATCCTCTCCCACTCCCGAAGAATTGCACCAGTGGTGTGTGGGCGCGACTATCTCGCAGGAAGCGAATGGTGATTGGCTCATTCGTACGAGCAGTAATGAGGACTTACGCCCTGTTTTATTTCACCAAGCGAGTGCGCACGGCTATACATTGCATACGCTTTATCAGCGCGCCTCGCACTTAGAAGAGGTATTCCGTACACTAACGTTGTAGCATACCAGCCCCCTTTCCTTTTTTTGGCATTTCATTTAGTTGTTTTCGTGGCAAATTGTGGTGGAGCATTTTGTCAGAGGGTAACATCTTTATCTCTTTTACCGTTGCACAGAACAACGGGTTGCTCTAATTTCCCAAACGATAAGAGGTATGAAAGTGATCGATACGCATGGGCTAAAATGGCGAGTAATTTTACCCAGTGAGCTTTAATGGTGCGAAATCTTTGAATTTCTTCTATACACAACAGAAGGTGTGCTTGGTGGCGCACCTTCTGTTGTCTTACGTGTTAAGTAAGCTTTTTACGTACGGAGGAGCATCTTTAATAGTAAACACGAGCGCGAGATTGCTTTTGTCTTCCTACGCAGAAGATAAGTCAATCTAGGTACAAGGTACGAAGTACCAAGTTCAAAGCTTAAACAGGTACTAGGTACGAAGTACAAAGTTCAAAGTAAACCCCAGCTTGTGATCGCTTGTCGTGTACTTCGTACCTAGTACCTTGAACCTGATGAAGCTTGGAACTTTTTTGTCTGC
>CAJPTS010000003.1 GCA_905373625.1 Bacteroidia bacterium | reverse complement strand
AAGCACAGCAAATGACTCGAGAACTCCGAACAAATGAAGAGCTTCTCCGTCAAAATGCTGAGGAAATGCAAAAGACGCATGAAGAGCTCGAACGTTCTAATATGCAGCTTGAAGCCAAGATTACGGAAGCCGAGAATGCTCAAAAACGCCTACACTCCTTGCTTGAAAATGCTAGCGAAGTGATCACCATTTATGATAAGACGCAGAAAATTACTTACATAAGTCCATCTGTTACAAAAATCTTAGGATATACGCCCCAAGAAATGATAGATGGAAAAGATCGCGAGCGTCTCACCCAAGAAGGGGTTAGAAGTCTTCACAAAACATTTGAGCGTCTTATTGAGAATCCCCACGTGCCCGTTACTTATCAATACATCTTTATGAAGAAGGACGGGGTAAAAGTCTCCATGGAGGTCACGGGACGCAATCTATTAGAAGACCCTGCGATTAGAGGAATTATATTAAACTCACGGGACATCACGGAACGTGTGAGGGCAGAAAAAGAAGAGCGCATGAAAAGCAAAATGCAGTCGCTCTCTGAGAATTCTGTAGACATGATTATCCGCTTAAATCCCGAGGGGCAATTCTTTTATGCGAATCCGATCGTATCTCGTTTCTTCGGCGTAACCGTAAATGAAGTAGTAGACAAAAATTTGAGTGACGTCGAGATGCCCGAAGTCTTGCGTACAAGCATACAGAATGCAATACAAGAGGTCGTAGCTACTCAAACAAAATGGGAGCAAGAAGTCTCAGTAGATCGAGAAGGGGAACAGCTAATTCTAAAATTGCTTGCGATCCCCGAGCTTGAAGACGGTGTACTTGAAACAATACTTCTCGTCGGGCACGACGTCACCGAGGCAAAGCGGATCGAAAATGTAATACAAGAGAAAAATCACAAAATACAAGAGAGCATAAACTATGCTAAACGAATACAGTCCTCTATATTGCCAGATACAAAGATAATCCAGCAGTATCTCCCCAAATCTTTCATGTTTTACGCACCGAGAGACGTTGTTAGTGGAGACTTCCCATGGTTCTTTGTAAAAGATGACTACCTTTACATCGCTGCGGTTGATTGTACAGGACACGGAGTTCCAGGTGCCCTCCTGTCCTTTATTGGCTTCTTTACATTAAATAATGTGGTCGATCATGACGCCTCTTATAGTGCAGGTAAGGTGTTAGATTTGTTACATGCTGGTGTAAGAAAGACCTTGCGGCAGGAACGTGCAGAAGCGGACGCGAGAGACGGGATGGATATCGCTTTGTGTAAGATCGATTTGAAACGTATGAATCTCCAATTCGCGGGGGCGCATCGACCATTGTATCTCATCCGTGATGCGGAATTAGAAGAGTTGAAAGGCGATCGACGAGCAATCGGCGGAATCCCTAATCCGCGGAAACCAGAGGGAGCGTTTACAAACTATAGTCTGGATCTGCAAACGGGCGATCGTGTCTTCTTCTTCTCCGACGGACTGCCCGATCAGCAGGGAGGCGAGAATGGTATGAAAAAATATAGTCCACAACGGATACGAGAAGTGTTACTAGAGAATCGGAAACTCTCTATGCCGCGATTGGCACAATTCATTGAAGAAGATTTTCAACGTCACCGAGGGAATTGGAGACAGATGGATGACGTCTTGTTGATCGGAATTGAATTTTAGATGACCAGCACGGAGTCAAAGTAGATCTGAGATGGCAGAAGCGAAACTTTGTAGCTATTTACAATATGTAGAGCGCGAGTACCAGCGCTTAGGAGGCGGCGAGGTCATGTTGGCTTATGAAGGCGAGATCTCGCAGTCGCTTATATTATCCTTGACGGGACTGATTGAGTTTGAAATAGTCAAATCGGGCGAGAATCCTAAACTTCAGAAACAGCTTTTTCATACTCTCGTAGAGGGATTGCAGAATATTATGAAGCATGCCGATCCCATGGAGGGTGATCGCGTTACCATGTTTAGCGGACGTGGCGTCATGATGTTAATCCGGACTCCCACGTGCTACTACGTATTGGTCGGTAACATCGTTATGAGTACTAGAGTTCCCGATATGCGGGCACGTCTAGAAACTTTGAAAAATGCTAATGATGACGAACTTAAGGCCATGCATAGAGACTGTCTCCGCGGAAATGATATCTCTGACAAGGGCGGAGCAGGGCTAGGACTGATCGATATGGCACGCAAGGCAAATGCGATAGATTACCTTTTTGAGGAAATAACCGAAGATCGCCAATTCTACCTCCTAGAGGTTAAATTGATGAGAAAAGAATAAACGAAATAAAGGAGACTAAAAGAAAAATGGAGGTTATCAAAATACAAGGGACGGACGATACCCCGACAGTGACTCTGGAAGCGGATAAAGGTCTATTTGAAATCTCGGGGCGTTCTCTGCCAGAAGACGTTACCGCATTTTATGCACCTATACTTAGTTGGTTAGATGATTATGCGGCAAATCCCAATCCAAAAACTGTATTTACCTTCAAGCTAGTATACTTTAATACGGCAAGTTCGAAGCTATTACTAGACATCCTGATGAAGCTTGAGGAGATACACAACGACGGCAAGGAAGTTGTTATAAAATGGTGTTATCCCGAAGACGACGAGGACATGAAAGAAGCGGGCGAAGAGTATTCAGAAATTGTCGACGTCCCATTCGAGCAGGTGGCCTACGACGTCCAGTAAAAGCTATCTACGCCCTATTGTGTATGAAAGTATTAAATACCGAAGCTTAATATAAGAATTGCTGTAGTACGTTAGAGTTTTATGAGTGAGGAAATCTTAAAAGCCCTGATGCAGCTCTTCGCTATTATTGCGAAGCAGGATGAGGGACTGGGCGATAGCGAACGTGCCTATGTTGAGGCTTTCTTGAAGCAGCAAATTAACGCAGAAGCCGTCGCTGAGTATTTGACTTTGTTTGATAGTTATGTCAGTGACGACAAAGGAGGCGGTGCGAGTAAGCTCACCTCCGTCAAAGATTCTGTGCGTATTCTTGGCATCTGCAAGAAGATCAATAAGACTCTAACGCAAAAGCAAAAGGTTGTCGTTCTCGTGCGCCTATTTGAGCTCGTAAGTGCAGAAGGCAAGTTCAGTGAACAACGCATGGCCATCATTAATACCGTCTCGGAGGTATTTAAGGTTGAGCCTGAGGAATTCGCTGATATTGAGAACTTCGTATTAAGCAAGGACTTACTTACGCTTACGCGTCCCACCATGCTGATTATTCATGCTGGCGTAAGTAATGACCATAATCATGATGATTCTGCACATTGCAAAGAATTACATGTAGATTCGCTTGATCAACCATTAGCGATTCTACGAATCAAATCGGAAGATCTCTATTTCCTGCGATATACTGGGCACGAAGATTTATATCTTAACGGCTTGTCAATCCACAATAGACGTATCTATCTCTTTGCAAACGGGAGTAGTATTAAACTGCCAAAAGGTAAACCCATCTATTATACTGATGTGGTCTCCTATTTCATGGTAGATCTAAGTCTAACGCCTATTTCTTACGTGGTAGACAATATCTCGTATCGCTTCCCGAATGGGGCGTTAGGGCTTAGAGATATCTCTTTCGCAGAAGAGCACGGACGCTTAGTCGGGATTATGGGGGCTAGTGGGGCAGGAAAGACTACCCTATTAAATGTCCTTTCGGGGACCTCACTGCCATCGGCGGGTGAGGTGCGAATAAACGGGCTAAATCTCTACAAGGATAAAGAGCATCTGGAGGGCACGATCGGTGTTATTCCGCAAGACGACCTGCTGATAGAAGAACTGACGGTATTTCAGAATCTCTATTATAGTGCTAAGTTGTGCTTCAAAGATAAGAGTGAGAAGGAGCTTACCGAACTCGTTGATCGGACACTTGCCAGTCTCGGCTTACTTGAGCGCAAAGATTTGAAGGTCGGATCGCCGCTCAATAAGATGATCTCGGGAGGACAGCGAAAACGTCTGAATATTGCCCTCGAGTTGATAAGAGAACCCTCGATTCTTTTTGTCGATGAACCTACATCTGGACTTTCATCCCGAGACTCTGAGAATGTGATGGACTTACTGCGTGAGCTTACATTAAAAGGGAAGCTCATCTTCGTAGTAATCCATCAGCCATCATCGGAAATCTATAAGATGTTCGATGATATGTTGATACTCGATACGGGAGGATATTTAGTCTATTGGGGTAACCCCGTAGAAGCGGTAATGTATTTCAAAAGAGCTGACGCACAAGTAAATAGCGATGTCGGCGAATGCCCTACGTGTGGAAATGTTAACCCTGAGCTAATATTCAATATTATTGAATCTCATGTCGTGGACGAGTTCGGACGTTACACGCCAAAGCGAAAAGTCCCACCGCAACGCTGGGAGGAGATCTTTAAGCAGAATAAGCCCGCTGTACACGTCAATGAGGAATCTGTAGCTCCACCTAAGTCCTTAAATATACCCTCGAGGCTTAAACAGTTTTTGATATACACGGCGAGGGATTTTCGTTCCAAAATAAGTAATACGCAGTATATCATCCTGAATCTGCTCGAAACGCCAATACTTGCATTTATCTTGGCGTATGTTATACGTTATATTCCCGACCCTAATTCTACTGTATACGTATTCCGCGAGAACGAGAATATACCCATCTACATCTTCATGTCGTTAATCGTTGCACTCTTTATTGGGTTGACGGTTAGTGCCGAGGAAATATTTAAGGATCGCAAGATCCTGAAGCGCGAGCAGTATCTTAACTTGAGTAGAACGTCATATCTCTTTAGTAAGATTTTTATTCTTTTGGTACTATCGGCCATTCAAACACTAAGTTTTGTACTGATTGCAAATAGTATACTCGCTTTGCGAGGACTAAATGTCGAATATTGGCTTATACTCTTCTCTACAGCCGTCTGTGCTAACCTGATAGGACTTAATATCTCGGCAACGTTTAATAGTGCGGTTACTATTTACATAGTAATTCCGTTGCTCATGATTCCCATGATGGTACTCTCGGGCGCCATGTTCTCATTTGAAAAGTTAAATAGAGCGGTTGGTAGTTTTGACAGAGTCCCCATAATTGCAGAGTTTATGCCCACCAAATGGGGCTATGAAGCTTTGGTTGTGTTGCAGTTCAAGGATAATGAGTTTCAACGCCATTTCTATCAGTTGGAAAAAGAGGAGCGTAATGCAAATTATAAGACCGTTTATTTGCTCCCTGAGTTGCAAAAACGCTTAGATTATTGCATTGACAATTGGAATAAGCGCGATAGTGTAGAGGTCGCAACTAAAATGCGTGATGCCCTAGGGGTACTACATCGTAGCCTACAACATGAGCATAGTGTCGAAGCGTCCGAGATCCCTTTTGAATATATTCCAGCACTGAATTATGACAGTGTCACCGAAGAAGCATTGTATGAAACGGTCGGTTACATCGAGCAGTTACAAGAAAAGTATGCAAAGATCTTCGGAGAAAAAAATAAGCAACGAGATGCAATCGTCTCTCATTTAATGACTACAGACCCTCAGCTTTATGAAGCTAAGCGGGCAGCCTATCACAATGAGAGTGTTGCTGATCTCGCGCAGAAGGTCTTTGAAAAAAATAAAATCTTGCAGTTCAAAGATCAACTGGTGCAGCAGTACGACCCAATTTATCGCGATCCCATCCCAACCTCTGCTTTTGACATCGGCGCACATTTCCTTGCTCCACGTAAGCACTTTTTAGGGCATTATTTTGATACGTTTTGGTTTGATCTTGCCATCTTATGGCTAATGTGTATCGCGCTTTATTTCTCATTGCATCTGGAACTGCTCCGACGAATTGGAAATCTTTTTGCAATTTTGCGCAGAGGCTTTAGGAAATAACGGCTAGGTCTAAGATTCTGTTTTGTGTAGTGATTTAGAACAAAGTTCGCTATGAGAGTTGAAAAAGGTATAATCTATATTTTGGCGCTGGCAGGGCTCGTGGTAGGAGGCTGTCAGTGTTCACGAACTGGTCCTGACGTGTCTCAAGAATTTAATATACCAGATTCGTTAAAGGACAAGCCAGAGATTGAGCTATCAGAGGCGGTCACTGAAAAAATGGTCGAGAATATCTCTTCGCCCGTTGAGACAGCTGCGCTGATTAAACGTCTAAAAGTCCCATTCAATAAGGACTTCTTAATCTCTACAGACGTTGCTGATCATCTCAATACTAATTTCAAGAAGGCGCTGGGATTGGGGTTATATGGGACAGATTTGGGCTATCTCAATATGTATGAGAAAACCTCAAGCGTCCTGAACTATATCTCATCGGTTAAGGATCTCGCTGACGGGATACAAGTAGGACAATTTTTTGATTTCTCTACGTTGAAGAGACTAGCATCAAATAATGAAAATCTCGACTCGTTGATTTTCATCTCGCAGCAGAGTTACAATAAGATTGACCATTACTTGCGTTCCACCAATCGTGCCTCTTTAAGTGTTGTAATTGTTACGGGCGTCTGGATCGAAGGTATGTATCTTTCTACACGCGTGGCACAGATTACTAAAAACCGGAAAATGGAGGAGAGTGTCGCTGATCAAAAAGTGGTCTTGGCTACCTTAATCCCCATACTGCGCGTATACGACCGTGATCAAGATATTAAAGGTTTAGCAGATCGATTAGAAACACTCCGAGGGCTGTATGATGACGTGCGCATTACATACGAACAAGGAACTCCTGAAACGAGAATAGTGGATGGAAAATTAGTGGTTGAGCAGAAAGATAAGCAAATTGTAGATTATACTCCTGAGTTAATGCAACAATTAATGGATGAGATAATCGCAATACGGACAGAATTGATAACACCTAAGGGGTAAAAGATTATGAAACAAGTTCTCTTAGTAGCGGCACTGCTACTCTCTTTGATTTTTGCTCCAGGACTGGCATTCGGACAGTCTGAAGACGAACTACTAGATATTTGTGGCGCCTTAGCTGGTTCTGAAGCTACCTATTTACGTGATTTCAAAATACGTTTAGATGCGGCCGATCCGCCACCCATTCAGCGTTACCCCATCGTCCTGAAAAAAGGGAATCGTTATCGATTCGCTATAGCGAGCTCCAAGGATCTCGAGGGCGTAATGAAACTTGAACTATTTGATAGTAACCGTTTAATGGCTACTACAAATAATCCTGCTACAGGGCAAGACTTTCCTACGTTCGACTATATCTGCACGAAAACAGGAGCTTATCACCTATTTTTCTCATTTAAGGACGGAAAGGGAGGAATGGGGGTCGGTGTCCTTTCTCTATTAGAAGGGGAAAATTGACAGGCAAAGAATGAACCGCGCTGCTATTTTAAGCACGTTAAGTGTCATCATGACCTTTCTTCTCTTTGCTTGTCAAGAGAGTAAGCCTAGCGCAGTACAAACGGAACAGCAGGTTACACAACGTGTGTTGCCGCTAGAATTCGGCTTAGACTTTGTTCGCTAATCAGAAGCATATTCCTTTGTGGTATCGCCGCACGCTTATGTATGAGCTATTTGATCTGATGCGAATACGAGCTGATGACGCGACGACACGGATACTGAATTGCTATCCAACTACTGCCGAAACGCGCGAAAAGATAAATAATGCCAAGGATGGCGAGCGGTTTTTGCGTATCTCGGACATTTGGGCGGATAATTCTAAAGAGTTCGCTGTGTGGTATGCCGACTCTGTAACGAACAACGGCTACGTGTACCACACGATAAATTTTTCGGATGTGGATGAACGGAGCGCTGCTATGAACAACTGGTTTGAAGAGATGATCTTAGGTGATTTTACTCTTTATTCTGATGACGAAGACAGTATGCCGAATTCGAAAAATAGCCTCCTTTTTACAAGTGCTGCGAAATTTGAAGAAGAGCCTCTGAGCTCATTTGTTAAATATGAGCAGGATGCTTTCGTACAGCGACCTATTTCTAATAACGAAAGCGGAGCATCACGTGTCGAGACATTTGTAACGACTAACGGGGAGTGCGAAGCGTTGTATTTTGAAAATGATACAGAGCAGGTTATTTCATTACCCTACAATGATACGCCCTATCGTCTGATGATAGTACTGCCGCGTGAGACCTCTTCTGACTCACAGCCTTGGAAAAACTATTCTTCTGAACGGATACGAAGCCGATACAACTCGCTACAGAAAACTAGCTCTATTGATTGTCATTTAGCTGTTTTCAGTACTTCCACAGATGCGTATTTCAGTGCATCTACAGCGCAGCTTGGCTCTTCTTTAGAGAGGGTGAAAGACTTTGTTAGATTCGGCCAATTATCCGAAGATATTTATTACCGAGGCTCTTGTAAAATTGGAACCCATAAGGCAAAAAACGGCGTTCAGTTTCGGGCTCGCCCAAGAGGTGAGAAATGAAATACCTACCGATTTGCCGCCTATCCAATTTAATGCAAATGCAAAGCTGAAATTTGTAACGAATCGACCATTTCTTTACATTTTTTATCATGAAAACGTGGGCATCGAAAAAGCTCTTTTTGTAGGCATATACGAATAGAGACAATTGCCAAACAAGAATAAAAAGGAGATCTCGAATGAGGTCTCCTTTTTTTATGTGACTCAAAATGCGCTTTATAGATGGAAAAACTAAATCAAATATAATTTTCTATTTTCTTGTATCTCTAAAAGTTCCGCGGTAATTCATGTTTTAGCAAAGGCGCTATGAAAACTATTTGTTGTCGTTAATTTTTTATTTTGTTTCCTTTGTGCCGATTTTATAGAAATGAATACAAGAATAATAGAGAACGAAGAGCAGCGACGAGAACGCGTTCTGATGGCGGCTTGGAAACTTATGAGTCAAAAAGGAATAAAAGCTGTAACCATGGACGACATTACTGGCGAGTTGGCGATGTCTAAACGCACAGTATACGAATTGCTGCATGATAAGGCCGCCATCGTGCGTGGTTTATTGATGGAGCTTAATTTGCCTGAAAAGATGAAAGCACAGCCACGAAAGGGAGATTCTTTAGATTATTTGTTTGAGATGATGCTTAAGGGCTGGAGTGCGTACAGGAAGATATCGCCACTATTCTTTCGTGATCTTGAAAATTATTACCCAGAAGTGGCACAAGAATTTGCGCTGCACGTGCAGTTACGGCATAGAAAAGTTTTTGAGGAACTCCTTGCGAAAGGAATTAAAGAAGGAGTATTTCGTTCTGATTTAGATGTGTCTATAGTGGCCGTGATATTGGTTGAAAGTACGGCTTGGATGATGCATTATCAAGTCTTTTCTGAGAGTACTATTCTCCCTGATGCGCTTTTAGGACAATTATATGCGTTGTTGATTTACGGTGTTGTTGCGCCAGCACAAGTCGCGCGAGTGACTCAATGGTTTACACGTGAAATAAAATAAGAGATGGTCAGAATCTTTTTTGCGTTGGTATTGGTTTTCACGGGTATTATTGTTGATCTCGGTGAAGCAAAAGCAGCAGACACGCTCCGACTGACCCTAAATGGAGCTTTGGCGCGTATAGAGAGCAACAATTTTTTGCTTCGTGCCTCGCAAGAGGGAATAAAACAAGCCGAAATTGCACAGCTAGAGCGTTGGGGAGCAATGTTACCTACTGTGGACGCTAGTGGATCTTATAATCGACATCTTAAAAAGCCTGTAATATTTTTGCCCGAAGGATCGCCCATGGGTAGAGTACTTGAGCTGGGGTCTGATAACAGCTTTCAAAGTAATATCTCTGCCACTTTTCCTTTGTTTGCTATGCCCATTTATCGGAATATCTCATTGGCAAAAACTGATAAGGCTATTGCAGTGGAAACAAGCCGTGGAACACGAATAGACATTCGTGGAAGTGTGCGTTTGAGTTTTGCAAACTGTTTGCTAGCAAAAGAATCGAGGAGGGTGGTTGAGCAAAGTCTCCAAACAGCAATGGCTACGCTTGAAAACGTTAACAATTTGGCACTGCAGGGCATGGTCTCCGAATATGATAAGGTTCGTGCCGAAGTACAGGTCAGTAACTTAAAACCAATGGTATTGCAGGCGCGTCAAGGCGAACAGGTGGCGTTACTAACCTTGCATTCGTTAATCGGCATTGCAGATACGATCCCGATAAACGTTGAAGGCGATTTAGAATCTATACTCGCCCAGTATCTAACCGTGCGCCCTACAAATAATATTGCAGAAAACTCAAATTTGAGAGTACTTAAACTGCAAGAGCAGCGCCTGATGAGGCAAAGGCGTTTGGTGAATGCCAGTCACTACCCCGTGTTATCTGCTTTTGCAAACTATCAGTGGCAGACACAAGCCAATGATTTTAACTTCGATAAATATAACTGGGTAGAAATCGCTCTTGTCGGTATACAGATAAACGTACCCTTATTTGCAGGCTTCACAAAATACCATCAGGCACAGCAATTAAAGATAGGGCAGCAACGAGCCGCGTGGCAACGCTCTTATACCGAGCAGCAGGTGGAAATACAGCGCCAAGCATTGCAAGATCAAAAATCTGCGGCACTGCAATCTATGGAAGCTTCTAAGGAGGCGGTTGCGTTGGCGTGGCAAGGAGTAAAAATCGCTCGCGGAAGATATAATGCGGGCGCTGGAACTATCTTAGAACTCACCGATGCACAAATGGCGCACGTACAAGCAAATCTCAATTACTACAAAGCCATCTTTGATTATATAAAGGCCTCTGTAGAACAAGATAAATTAGAAGGGCGAGAATAGTACAATAGCTTTGCTTAACAATCGGCAAATATGATAATCAATAATACAAAACGAACGCTGCCACTCCTTCTGGGGGTAACCGTTGCGTTTCTATTGAACAGCTGTAGAGGAGTACAGCAGAGCCAAAATACCGAAGGTAAGGAACGATTAAATGTCAAGGTTGCACTATCTACTACTATGCGTTTACAAGATCGCGAGGTCTTTAGTGGTACGGTAGAGCCCTTTGAGCAGAATCAAGTCAGCCCAGCCATGGCAGGACGCATAGATAAAGTATTGGTTGACGTCGGAGATCATGTGGTAGTCGGGCAGCAGTTGGTGCAGATGGATGAAACACAACTCTTAACGGCACGTACGCAAATGCTGACGCTCGAGCGCGATTTTAGCCGCTTAGATACTCTCAAGCGCTTAGGGAGTGCAACCCAGCAGCAGTATGATCAGATGAAAATGCAGCTCGAGGTGAGCCGTGCTACGGTGGCAAATTTGCAAAAGAATACGAAGCTCGTAGCACCTATTACGGGTATTGTCACGGGACGTTACTATCAGTCGGGCGAGCTCTTTGCCATGTCGCCTACACCCGAATCTAATGGGCGAGCTGCAATATTAACCGTGATGCAACTGAACCCAGTTAAAGTGCTCATAAATCTTCCAGAAGGGCGCTTGGGCAGTATCAGAGTAGGACAGAAAGCTGATGTGGTATTAGATGCTTATCCCGATAGGAATTTTGCGGGAGAAGTCTATCGAATAGCGCCCACGGTACATCCCCTCTCGCATACGGCACAGGTAGAAATCAGAGTACTAAATGCAGATTTAGCATTAAAACCAGGTATGTTTGCTCGTGTATCAGTTTCATTTGGCGAAGTAACCCGAGTGGTTGTGCCCGATTTAGCGGTAGTACGCCAGCGCGGAACAAATGATAGAGCCGTTTTTCTTGCCTCAAAAGGAATGGCACATAGAGTCTTGGTTAAGTTAGGTAACCGAGTGGAGGATAAAATCGAGATCCTAGACGGTTTGGCGGAGAACGATTCCGTGATTGTGACAGGATTACGTTTCCTTCAGGATGGCCATCTTATACAAGTAGCAAAGTAAGTGACCGCATAACACGAGGTAACCTTTGGGGGAGCTAATCAATGAGTTTATACGAATCCTCTGTTCGTAAACCGATAACCACCTTATTGCTTTTTGCAGCGGTTATTATTTTCGGCTTATATTCTTACAATCGGTTGGCTGTTGATCTTTATCCCGAGATTGATCCGCCCTTCGTCTCGGTATTTACTTTTTACCAAGGTGCAAATGCCGAAGATATTGAAACAAATATCTCGCGCCTGCTCGAAGATAACCTGAATACGGTTTCTAATTTGAAAAAACTCACCTCAAGCTCCTATGAGAATTATTCGCTCCTCTTTTTGGAATTTGAATGGGGCGCTAATCTTGACGAGGCTACTAATAGTATTCGCGATGCGCTAAGCCGAGTTACGAAGAGCTTGCCAGAGGGGGTAGAAACGCCCATCATCTTCAAGTTTAATACGAACATGATCCCGATCCTCGATTTCTCTGTCACTGCGCGTGAGAGTACTCCTGCGCTTGCCGAGATTATAGAGGACGCGATAGTTAATCCTTTGAATAGGATTGATGGCGTGGGCGCTATTACGATTAGTGGAGGAGAGAAGCGCGAGGTGATGGTCGACGTCGATCCGAAGCGCCTTGAGGGGTATAATCTTACGGTGGAGCAGATAGGACGAGCCATTGCTAGCGAGAATTTGAATATCCCCGCAGGGACGCTCTCAACGGGCAATATGAGTGTCCCACTCCGCGTACAAGGCGAATTCGATGCCAGTGAGCGATTAAATGCTATCGTCGTCGGGCAATTCCAAGGAAAGAATATCCGCTTAGATGATGTGGCGCGCGTAAATGACTCCTTGGCAGAGGAATCGCTCGTTGTACGAAGAAATGGGCAACGAGCATTGCGTTTTTCTATACAGAAACAATCAGGAGCAAATGCTGTCAAAGTGGTGCAGGAGGTAATGAAAATGCTCCCCGAACTGGAACGGAATCTCCCGCAGGACGTACAGATCGCCACACTATTTAATACTTCAGAGTTTATTGAGAATAGTATTGACTCGCTGACGGAAACGGTCTTATATGCAGCGCTCTTTGTTATGCTCGTCATTCTATTTTTCCTTGGGCGCTGGCGTGCTACCTTTATTATTATTCTGACCATTCCAGTATCTCTCATTGCTGCATTTATTTATCTGTTTGTCTCGGGCAATTCTATCAACATCATATCGCTCAGTTCGCTATCTATTGCAATTGGGATGGTGGTAGATGACGCCATCGTGGTGCTAGAAAATGTGACAACGCATCTTGAGCGGGGGAGCTCGCCACGCGAAGCGGCTGTTTATGGCACAAATGAGGTTGCGCTTTCCGTAATAGCTGCTACGCTGACCGTAGTTGCTGTCTTCTTGCCTCTTACTATGATTAGCGGCTTAAGTGGTATACTGTTCCGTCAGCTAGGCGCAAGTGTTACAATTGTTATTGTCATCTCGGTGCTTGCGGCTTTATCTTTGACGCCGATGTTGGCGTCGCGTATTCTACATTTGCGCCCGAAGAATAGCAGAGCACAGGGTAATATCGTACAGCGCAGCATAGAACGCATGTTGCGTGCCTTGGATAACTTCTATGCTAAAACCCTAACTTGGGTTACGCGGCATCGCGGTTGGGTAATTACAGCCATGGCACTTGTCTTTATCGGGAGTATGATGTTAATACCCCTATTGCGTACCGAGTTTATGCCGCAGTCAGATAATTCGCGCATAGGCGTGACAGCCAAGTTAGCAACAGGGGTTCGGGTTCAGTACACTGGGCGAATAGTTGACAGTATGGAGCGTGTGCTACAGGCGCAGAATCCCGAGATATCATTGTTAGCCTCGAGTTACGGATCGGCTGGGAGTGATAACCTGTATGCTGCCTTCCAAGGGAGTGCAAACAACCTCATTAGACTGGATATTCGTCTTGTAAAGCCGCATTTGCGGAAGCGAACGATGTTTACGATAAGCGATTCGGTTCGTAGTGCACTGCAAAAATTCCTAGAGGTGGAAACGCTCACCGTAACGCCAGGAGGATCTCAAAATGGTGGATTAGGCGGTGCACCGACCATTGATGTAAACGTGTTTGGCTACGATCTCGAACGCACTACGCAGATCGCCGAATCGCTTGCAGACTATATGAAAAAGATCCCCGGAACGCGCGATGTGCAGGTGAAACGCGATCCGTTCAAACAAGAATACAACATAGAATTTGATCGCGAAAAACTTGCATTGCATGGACTGAATACGGCAACAGCTGCACAATTTGTGCGTAACCGCATTAATGGTTTAGTGGCATCTAAGTATAGAGAGGGAGGCAAGGAGTATGATATCCGTGTACGTTACGCAAAGGAGTGCCGCGAATCTATGTCTGCCATAGATGAGATTACATTCTATACTGCCTCTGGCGCGCCTCTAAAGTTAAAAGAGGTTGCCAAGGTGACAGAATTTTATGCACCGCCGTTTATAAGCCGCGAGAACCGTCAGCGCGTGATTACGGTTTCTACAGGGATGCAAAATGCGTCGCTCTCGGCTATAGTAGATGCTATATGGGAGCACGTCCACCAGATGGATATCCCAAGTGATATATCTATCGGAATTGGTGGTACGGCAAAAGAACAACAAGAATCGCAGAGCGATATGGGCTTACTACTTGTACTGGTACTTCTGCTCGTTTATATTGTTATGGCTTCGCAGTTTGAATCTTTCAAATCGCCATTTATTATTATGCTCTCCTTACCTTTCGCATTTAGTGGCGTGGTATTGGCTCTGTTGATAACGGGCGAGGCACTCAATCTAATTTCAATGATTGGTGCGATTATGCTGGTGGGAATTGCGGTAAAGAATGGGATAGTACTAGTAGATTACACGAATTTGCTACGAGAACGCGGTTATTCCACCTTCCGTGCCGTTATTGAAGGAGGTAAATCGCGTTTGCGCCCTGTACTGATGACGTCGCTGACTACAATTCTCGGCATGTTGCCCTTGGCTCTGAGTACAGGTGAAGGGTCGGAGGTATGGCGTCCTATGGGTATTGCCGTGATAGGCGGGCTTACTTTTTCTACAATGCTTACACTGCTGATAGTACCTGCCGTTTATGCCACATTTGCTAGTAGTGCTATCAAATCGGCTCGGAAGAAAGAACAAAAGAAATTAAAATAAGCGTTGACGTAAGATTAAGGTGAAGGGGCTATGAAAGCAGTATTTATTGTATACAATCAGGCGCTGATAGATAAGATCTTAGACGTGTTACGAAGATTGGGGTTGCGTGGTTATACGCAGTGGGAACACGTAAAAGGCGTGGGAGGAGACCACGGCGAGCCTCATTTAGGAACTCATACTTGGCCTGCAATAAATCTTGCCATGCTTGTGCTTTGTGACGCGGATGAGGCACTACGTCTCATGCAAGAGCTAAAAGCTATCGATGATAGTGCGCCAGAACAGGGCTTGCGTGCCTATGTCTGGGACGCACAAAGTTGGTAGGACGGTGTGGCAAAATAAAAATTTAGAATACGCCTTTAGGAATGTTCAGAATGCCAGATTAAGAATGAGGGCGAAGGGTGTGTACTGACGTGCATGCCCGAACTTGAATTTCTCAAGCGACGCAGCAGTTTGCGTATTATGAAACACCGTCATACGAGTTGAGTTGAAAATAATGAAAGGATCGTTTCCAAAAGGGGGCGATCCTTTATTGTAGAGACAAAGCGCGCCTACAAAGAAGGCGTAAGCTAAAAATAAAAAGCTATATACTAAGAAGATTCCAAGCTACAGCTCCCCCCACCGACCTAGATTACTGTGCGTGTACTTTTCGTACCTCGTACCTAAAATAATCTTTACAAATCGAATAAATTTTAGGTTAGCTGGCCTTGTTTACAAGTACAACAGCTTCTGCTGCGACTCCCTCGCCGCGTCCTACAAAACCGAGTCGCTCCGTCGTGGTCGCCTTTACACTGACCTGCGCCAATGCACAGTTGAGGTCAGATGCTATATTCTGCCGCATGGTGTCTACATATGGACGAATCTTGGGGGCTTGCAAAAGAATTGTGAGATCTACATTGGCTATGCGCCAACCTAAGGTCGCGATATGAGAGTATACTGTGCGCAACAGTTTGCGACTGTCGGCATCCTTAAATGCTGCGTCGGTGTCGGGAAACCACGCTCCAATGTCGCCCAAAGCCAGTGCGCCTAATAAGGCATCGCATAGCGCATGTAGGGCTACGTCGCCATCGGAGTGAGCTGCCTCACCAGCAGGACTCGGGATGCGAACCCCACATAGTACAAGCTCACGTCCTGTAACCAGACGGTGTACGTCGTAACCGCTTCCAATTCGCAATTCGGGCATTGACGTTTAGCTACGACGCGAGCGCTTCTTATTACCCTTGGGTTGGTCGAAATTGACTGATAGAGAAAAACGCATTGTATTCGCCAATGGACTATTAAATCCTGCGCTGGGAATGATGTACGAAGCGTCTAGACCAAAAATATTGTACGTCACGCCTGCCCCCAATGTAAAATATTGGCGTCCGCCTTTTTCTTCGTGTTCAAAAAAGTAGCCCGCACGCAGTGCAAATTGTTTTGCGTACGAATATTCTATACCGCCTCCCCAGTAAATTTCTTGGAATTCCTCCTTTGCACCTCCTGGAGCATCGTAAAAGGACTGTAACATACCTGATACGACAGCCACGTCGGGCGAATACCCCTTAATGATCTTCTGATTGGTATCATAAATGGGCGGTGTAGGGATTAGGAGTTTAGACGCATCTAGTATGGCACTGATCCGATTGTATTGATCTATGTCTGCTGAAAAACGTCCTCCTATGCGCAGCGTAATCGGGATAAAATTCTTGTAAATATCGTTGTATGAGAGCTTGGAACCTATATTTGTAATGGTTAGCCCTACAGCGTAGTCAGCAGGTGTTCCGCCCAGTTTCAGCTTGTTCTGATAGTAAAGTGCCACGTCTGCCGCATAAGACATCCCAGCACTCGTTGTCCCAGCACTGTTTTGTTGAGATACGCCCCCCGTAAGGTCTGAACGAATAATACGGAATGCTACAGCGCCTCCGAAATTCTCTATAAAGAGACGCGAATAGGCTAGGTCAAATGCGAATTCATTCGGGTTATGGGTGGTTAACGGATTCCCGTTTTCATCAGTAAATTTCATTTGTCCCATAGAGAAATAGCGCAACGATGCTGAGAGTGTTTGCATCTTGTCTATGCGGTAGTAGCCCGCTAGATAAGCGAGATTAATCTCGTTTGTAAGTTTACGCAACCACGGGATATAGGAGATCGCTACCCCCCACTGTTTGGGTATTAGAGCGTACTTCGCCGAGTTCCAGTGCTGGCTAAATACATCGGGTTCAGAAGCTACGCCCGCATCGCCCATAGCAGATGAACGCGAGTCTGGGGCTATAGACAGCAAGGGGACAGCTGGGTGCAGTATATTACGGTTCTTTGCCAACCGACCATCTAGTTCGTTTATATTTGTTTGTGCAAAAGAAGTGCTACTTATCAGTACCAGACCGCCTAAGAAAGCGAGTCCAGAAAGCCACGTTTTGTTCCAAATTCTCATCCGTTGATATATTCAAGTTAAATAGCGTTCGTAAAACGTGCCAAAATTAGCCTTATTGCTTTGGCGCAATACACACCTATTCGCTCTTTATATGGTTGGTGTGCGGAAACACTCCGAATGTTTTACAAACGCAGTGCGTATGAGAAGATTTTTATTGTAATGAGGTTTCTCTCGCTAAGTAGTTGTTGAACGGGCTTTAGGGCGTACTGCGAACAAAAGACTACCAAAAAGGTAAATAGGAAAAGAACTACCTTTGTATAGTTTGGTTAGAAATAAGTAAAAATAGTGATGAAGAAGATTATCAACACGAAGAATGCCCCTGCAGCAGTAGGTCCTTATAGCCAAGCCGTAATGGTGGGCGATACGCTTTATATATCGGGGCAGATACCTGTAGATCCTGCGGTAGGCAAAGTAGTAGAAGGAGGAATAGAGGCACAAACCGAGCAAGTGCTTAAAAATATAGGTGCCATCCTTAAAGAAGCAGGCATGGATTATTCCAACGTGGTAAAAACCACATGTTTGCTCACAGACATGGATAACTTTGTCCCGATGAATGGCATATATGCGAAGTATTTTACGCAGGATATGCCTGCTCGTGCTGCTTTTGGTGTGGTTAGACTCCCGCTCGGCGTTATGGTAGAAATTGAGGCTATCGCCGTTCGCAGTTAACGAACCACGCATCCAGATGGCGAGAGCATTGAATGCAGAGGCGGTACTGGAACTCCTGAAAGGGCTTACGCATCCTGAAAAGAAACAAGATGTAGTCTCACTAGGGCTGGTACGTGATCTCTATTTTGACGAGGCGGGTATTCATTTCACCGTCGCCCAACTAAGCGCTAATGATCCGTTTGCCACATCGCTGATGCGACAGGCGCGTAGGATCGTCTCCGAGGCTTATCCCGACGTGGCAGTCGAAGCCACATTACAAATGGTGGCGCAAGCGCCCAAAGAACAGCAACCACTCCCCCCCCGCCAAGGTGGCGTACAGAATGTGAAGAACATTGTAGCCATAGCCTCGGGTAAAGGTGGGGTGGGTAAATCTACCATTACTGTAAACCTTGCAATAGCCTTGGCGCGCAAAGGGCTGAAGGTCGGCATTTTGGATGCCGATGTATTTGGTCCGAGTATGGCGATTATGCTTGGGGTGGAAGATGAACGCCCCGAGGTTAAGAATGAGGAGGGCGAAGACCTCATTGTTCCTGTTGAAGCGTACGGCGTCAAAATGCTATCTATGGCGTTCTTTGTTGCGGCCTCAGATGCACTCGTATGGCGTGGTCCGATGGCCTCCAATGCGCTTAAACAGATAATTCACATGGGATTGTGGGGCGAGCTAGATTATTTACTCATAGATACGCCTCCAGGCACGAGCGATGTACATCTCACCATTACACAAGACCTAAAACTCTCGGGAGCAATCGTTGTAAGTACTCCGCAACGCGTTGCATTAGCTGATGCACAAAAGGCGCTGAGTATGTTTTCAAATCATGAAATAGCCGTACCCATTGTCGGGATGGTAGAAAACATGTCGTGGTTTGATACGGGCGATGGTACTAAACATTATATTTTTGGGAAGGGTGGTGCAGTAGATCTTGCAGCAGAATTAGGCGTCCCACTTTTAGGCGAGATTCCCATAACTCAGGAGCTTCGCGAGGGAGGCGATACGGGCTGTCCCTTAGCGGCGGGCGAAGGATCTATGGCACGTGCTTTTGACGAGCTCGCTACCAACTTCTTAACGCAAATGCATGGCGGAGAGTAGAGCAACCTTCTCTCCCATGTGTTATTACATTTTTTACTTTGCAAACTAAAAACTACTAAACAATGGTTTCCGACGAGTTACGCCAAAAGGTAAATACCGCGATCGAGAGTATGCGTCCCTACATGCAGAGTGATGGCGGCGATCTGGAGCTGGAAAGTATCAGCGATGACCTTGTCGTTACGGTTCGCTTTCTTGGTTCTTGCGGCTCTTGTCCGTATAGTTCCATGACGCTTCATAATGGCGTGGTACAGGCGATTATGCATTATGCCCCCGATGTAAAAAAGGTGGTTGCGCTTCGTGAAAACGAATAAGTGTACGTCGATTTGAATGAATGCCGTATGAGTAGAGTGCAATGGCAAATGCCTAGAGTAATCTGTGTGGTTGCTCTAGGCTTTTTTTTATTTTTAGGCTTTTCGAGCGTTGTTTATGCTCAATCTAAGCTGAAGGAGCAGCGAACAGCCTATCGCGACAAATATAAGGACATGGCCATAGAGCAGATGAAGCTTTATGGAGTGCCTGCCAGTATCACGCTCGCACAGGGGATGCTCGAAAGCCGTAATGGTTTGAGTGCGTTAGCTGCGGAAGGAAACAATCATTTTGGTATAAAGTGTCATAAGAGTTGGAAGGGCAAAAAGATGTACCAAGATGACGACGCCAAAGGCGAATGCTTCCGGGTATACAAAAGTGCCGACCACTCTTTCGAAGACCATTCGCTCTTTCTACGCGGTGCACGTCGTTACGCTTTTCTTTTTGATCTAGAGCCTACAGACTACAAAGGCTGGGCAAGAGGATTAAAGAAAGCGGGCTATGCAACCGATCCCAAGTATGCAGATCATCTCATCCGCATTATAGAAGAGGAAGGGCTTGCAGTTTATGACACGGGGATAAAAATAGAAGTGGCTTCACCAACAGTAGGTACGCAGCGCGAACTTGCCAAAGAGCCCGAGTATGAGATTAAAATGGGCGAGGAGCACCAAATCTATGAAAGGAATCGTGTGCAATATATCATAGTACAGCAGCACGATACCTACTTATCGCTTACGCGTGCCATGGAAATGATGCCGTGGGAATTGGCTAGGTACAACGAACTCCCCGAGCGGGTATTACCGCCACCTGGAACTGAGCTGTACATACAGCCCAAACGTCGGAAGGCAGAAGTAAACCATTCTGTACACGTTGTAGAACCAGGCGAGACGGTCTATTCCATTGCGCAAAAATACGCCATCAAGAGCAAGTATATTTACAAACGCAACCGAATGGCAAAGGGCGAAGAGCCTGAAGTGGGACAGCTGCTTTATTTACGCAAAAAGGCGCCTAAGAGTTAGTGTGTTTGTAGAGAGTTGGGAGGCAAGAGAAGAGCCCAATAACCATTCAGAATCCCATTGAATTCCACGTGAAAATAAAGTTCTGGCGTTGTCTTTTTGCCGCAGAAAAGGAATTTTTCTTCTCCGCCGCGTAATGACACGTATTCTCTAAGGTTCTGTTCATAAAGCACCCGTAGGAAATCGAAAAAGGAGAGGAAATTACTCTTCCCACTTCCATTGGCACCAATCAGGACGTTGATAGGGCGAATTTCTATGCGTGAGTCGCGAATAGACTTGTACCCCCTTAACTCGATATAGTCAATACTACTCTGACTCATTTTCCTAATCTCCCACTATTACGACATCGGCTTACAAAAATACAACAAACTAACCGCCTAATTTTTCCTACCTTTAAGCATAAAAACGAAATGATAACATCTCAATGTCTAACTATCTGCGCGTATTTGTCACCCTTCTTATTCCCACAATTCTGTTTTACAGCTGTAGCACTGCTCCCTATCAGAATATCCCCGAGGCGTACCATGCAAAACTTGATGAGGCTATGCTGCGTGCGGGTAGTAATGCAGGTGAACTCCGCAAAGCAATAGCAAATGCTCCAGCAGAACAAGCGGAAGCTGTTGCATTTCTCATTGCCTATATGCCTGAGCGAGATCTACTTGCTCTCCCCGCCTCATTTATCCTTGAAAATGTGGAATATGCCTACCAAGCAAAAAATCGCTTTGCATGGGGAAAGACGCTGCCCAACGAAGTCTTTTTCAACGATGTACTACCATACTGCGTCCTAAACGAAACGCGCGATAACTGGCGTAAAGACTTCTACCAACGTTTCGCAAAATACCTTGAGGGCGTGACAGAGATTACTGCTGCCATAGATAGTGTAAACAAGCACATCCGCAATGAACTCCTTGTGGATTACAACACGCAGCGCGAAAAACCCGACCAAAGTCCCTACGAATCAATGCGACAAAATATGGCGTCTTGTAGCGGGCTCTCCATCCTCCTCACCGATGCCTTTCGTGCAGTGGCAATACCGTCGCGCATAGCGGGTACGCCCAATTGGTATGACAACGCGGTAACCACAACTGGAACGAAGTATGGATTAACGGCTCGTGGTATTTTACGGAATATTACCCTTCGGGACTCAACCAGAGTTGGTTTATGTCTAGTGCGGGTAGAGCAGACGAGCACGACTCGTTACATGCCATCTATGCGACCTCTTTCCGACCGACAGGTCTCTCCTTTCCATTGGTCTGGGATTCTACCATACGGTATGTTTATGCTGAAAATGTAACGAAGCGTTACGTAGACATCTATCAAAAAGAGCAAGACGAAAAGCTAAAAGGAGACTACATCCCCGTGAAGGTAACCTATCGTGGTGCGAACCGAGAGGGGGATAATCGCATTGCTGTAAATGTAGATGTTTTCGATGCCAATGGGCAGATAGATGGTGGGCGCACAAAAGACGGTACGTATGACCTTAATGATTTCCTAACTTTCACGCTCTTGAAGAACCATGCGTACTTATTCAAGTACTTCTTGCCTGACGGGACGGAAAAACACTACGAATTTACTACCACTGAGCACGAACAACTGATAGAATTGCCGTAGTTCTGAGTGTGGGCTAATTAAAAACTGTACGACACGCCGAGATAAAAGACTCGACGCCCGTAGTGACGCCACTGGGTGCGGTGCGAATAGTCTTCAGCGTAGATGGCTCTGTTCTGATTTTGCCGATCTAGTATATTGCGCACGGAGGCAAAGAGAATAAGCATGGAGCGCTCACCTAGAAACCAGACTTTGTTGTAGGAGAGGTCTAGGGTCTGATAAGCATTGTAGTGTGCCGCGCCGTATTCGCCCCAAAGAGGGATGATTTGATCTGGGGTCGTAAAGCTGCCTCTAATAGGCGTATAAGCGAGTCCAGGGTGTGCTAAAAATGCCAGTGAGAATTTGCCCCACGTCGGGCTTGTATAGCAGATTACGCTTTTTACAAGGTAGTTCATCCGATTGAGTGCATCGTACCACGTACCGCCAATTTTAACCCGTGCCCAAAGATACGTGTAGCTTGCAGAGATGTAAAAATTGCCCAGCTGTTTGCTTATGGAAAGCTCGCCCCCTGCCATCCGCCGAGTTACGGAGTCGGCACGATAGTCCGTGGCGTCAACTGCCGTGGTCTTCTCTTGTTTATAGTAGAGGGCTGATTGTAATTCCAGTTCGTTGTAACGGTAGGTATAATCTAACGCCGCCTGTTGCGAGTAGGCAGTGCGGTACTCCCATATATTGTACTGCGGAGTTGTATGTCCCCAATACTGTCCTAGACTCAAGAGTAGGGCGTGGTGGGGTAAAAATGCGTATCTCGCATTAGCTTGAGCCGAGAGGCGGTTCGGTTGACCAAAAACGGGCAGCTGGAGACGACCGCCAAGCCCACATGTAAGCTTTTGGGCAAAGTTATGCTTGAGGTAAAGATAGCTTTCCAGCGAGCGAAAAAGTGCCATAGAATCTCTCTTTACTGTTGGAGATTCGGGGCGCTGTGCGAAATAATACTTTGGGAACAAACCCTCCTGACGCGTCTGCTCGTCGGTAAAAATAACCCCAGCTTCGAGAGAGAGAAATGACGGATTATATTTCAGGATGGTACTGGCATAGCTATTTTGTTGGTGCTCTTGCAAATCTATATTACCCAGTCTGTAATGCATTTTTGCTTGGTCGTACCCCGCATTGGTAACCCAGTAGAGCTCGCCAAAATGCGCTTCTATATTTAGCACATTGAAGTTCCGTTTATTGCGATATCGCACCTCTCCGAGATATCCGTATGTATGAGTCTGCGCCGCATATTGTTCTCCAATAGCATAAGAATAGAGATTAAGTGCTACGCGTTTCCCTAATACGGTGTGTGCGTTAATAGCTCCGTCTAATGAGCCAAAAAGCGAGAGTCCTTCAGCTTTTGTTTTGGTGTTAAGTGCCAAAAAAGCAGGCGAATACATATAGTTGGCATAGAGCTGCACAAACGAATGCGTGCCCAAGGGTTGCGAATGTAGGACACTGGCTGTTGCGAGCGAGGCTACAACGGATGTATAGCGTGCCGCTAGTTCACGCTTTGTGTGTATTTCAACCGCCCCAGCCAATGCATTGGTAAAAGCCAAGGGGGCATTACTCGCATAAGTATTCTGCCTATCTATAAATTCGGTGGAGAATAGACTAAACGCTCCCGTACCGTCCAGTTCTGCATTCCTTACAGGGTGGTAGATGGGCACATTGTTAAAAACCACTCGCGAGAATGCACCCGCGCTACCGCGGAGTTCGGGCTCTGCCCCTTCTGTAGTATTAGTAGAAGCTGGGTGGGAGGTTACCACTTTCAAGACGTCAGCGCTTGCGCGTGGGTCATTGTAAATATCCAGAACCTTTAACTCTTTCACTGAGAATTCTCGCGTCGTGGAAGGTGAGGCTACAATGTAGGTGTCGGCCAATACGTAGTTCTCCTCTTTGAGTACTATAACGGATGGAAGCCCTGACGTGCCCCGCAGCGGTATCATAACTGTATGATACCCTATATAGGAAACTACTAGCGTGTCTTGCAGATCTTTTTCTGTCAGCACAAGTTGAAACTGTCCTTCGGGATCTGTAATAGCCCCCACTTGTGCATGCTGTTTTAAGTAGACGTTTACGGCAAAAAGCGGCGCACCTGTATTATCGGCCACACGCGCTTGTAAAGTAACGCTCTGTGCACAGAGTGCAGAGCTCACACAAAGAGATAAAAGAAGAATGTATATATGCCGCACGTTCATTCCTACAGCAGACTATCTCTTAGCCGTTTTTATTTGGAGGCTGACGTGCTAATTTGCTTTTTTGAGTTGCTGCTCGAACTGTGAAATAAACCACCGCCCGTTAGGATATTCCGCTTTCGCTGCGTTTAGAAGTATGCGTGCAGGTTCATACTGCTCTTTCTGAACGTAGTAGGTTAGCAATAGGTGATAGGACTCTTCGCGTCCCCACGAAGGCATGTAAGGGTTCGGTACGCGCTGTGCTGGACACGAAAGCGCTTTTGTCAGATATTGTTCTGTTTTCTTACCACCGCCAAAAAATGCGGGCGTATAAAAATCATTCGTGCCGAGTACGTACCACGCGCGGAGATTGGTGGAATCCATCTGTATAGCTTTTTGAGCATTCTCGACCGCTTGACTAGAGAGTTTACCCGCTCCCATCCCTGAGCGGAACTGTATGGCGAGGTTCTGCACGGAGGCTAAAAGGGCATAATCTTCTGTATTCTTTTTTTCGAGCTTTTCCATATCATCGCATGCCCGATTTATTATGCTCTCCGCCTTCGCCGTCTGTTTCATTTTCATGAAATAAATAGTCTCCATGCTACGTGCGTAGCTTTGCCAATAAGTGGTGAGGTTATTCTGAGGCGTAAGCGCAGCAAGCTGCGTAAGTATAGAATCTAGTGGTGCAATATTCTGTTGCGCAAAAGAGCGAGTCAATGCGCTATCTATTTTCGACTGGACATTCTGTAAATACGAGAGGTCTTGTGCAAACAGAGGTAGTGTTGTACACAAGGCTACGAGGAAAGAAAAAAGTGCTTTAATCTTTATCATTGTCGCAAACATTATGTATATGCAAAAGTATTACATATATACATCAGATATCTATTTTATAGACGTTGTCAATATTAGAAAGCTCTTGTTCCAAAGAGACAGTCGCAGTTAGAAGACCACCCTGTATTTTTGTATCTACGTATTACAAAATCAGATACAAAATGAACCAGTTACGCGAATTACCCATCGGAGTACAAGATTTATTTCGTTATTTATCTCTCGTTTTTGTCTCAATTTAAAGCTTTTAACTACCTAAACCATGTATTTAGATTGACTAACGGTTAAAAAAAAACGATGAATGGGAATTTACATATTATCTTTGTGACGGAAGACGAAGGAGAGAGCACTTAAAACAGTTTAAGCGAGTGAGTACTCTACCTTCCAGTTGTTAAACCATTAAATTTTTGCATAATGGGCATAAAACGCACCATGTATTTTCTTATCGCAACCCTCGCGTTGCTCTTTTTCACCTTTGCCGCACAGGGCGAGGAAAAACCCTTTATAACAAGGTGGAAAGGCGAAGCTGGCAAAGAGTTGAAGATCCCGATCTTTGGAACTGGTTACAAGCTGGTGATTAAGAAAGCTTCGGACAATACTGAGCTAAAAACAGAAGCTTCGCTTACCATTACAGAGAATGAGAACTTCTATACCTACACCCCCACAGAAGATGGCGAGATACTAGTGGAAGCAGGACCAGAAGGCGTGGAGTACATACGTTTTGAAGATGATACATCAAAACGTGGCAGTGCAGAGAATCTGCTAACCGTAGAACAATTTGGAACGGTGTCTTGGAAAAGCATGGAGAAGGCTTTTTCCTTTTGCAGTAATATACAGTTTTCCTCCTCTGTGGGTACGCCCGACTTGAGCAATGTGACAAACATGGATCGTATGTTCTATGAATGTTCTTCTTTTAACCAAGATCTTAGTAGTTGGAATGTAAGTAATGTGACAAAGATGTGGGATATGTTCTCTGGTTGTTCAGCTTTCAACCAAGATCTCAGTAGCTGGAATGTGAGCAATGTGACAGACATGTCGCAAATGTTCTCTGGTTGTTCTGCTTTCAACCACGATCTTAGTAGCTGGACTGTGAGCAATGTGACGAGCATGCATGGTATGTTTCGGAGTTGTTCTGCTTTTAACCAAGATCTCAGCGGCTGGACTGTTAGCAATGTGACAGGCATGGGGTATATGTTTGATGGTTGCTCTGCTTTTAACCAAAATTTGGGTTCTTGGAACCTTAAGAACTGCGAGAGGTTAGGACTACAAAATTGTGGTATGAGCATAGAGAACTATTCCAAAAGCTTAGACGGCTGGGCAGCGCAAGCAGACATAAATGAGAATCTTTTACTTAGAGCCAACAACCTTCATTTTAATGAAGCAGCTAAGAGCGCCCGCACGAAACTCATAAAAGAAAAACATTGGGTAATACAAGGTGATGCAACTGAAGGCGGAAGAGTGTACCCCCTTAGAATAGGAACAGTACAATTAAGCACTGATAATATAAACACTTTCCAAGAGGCGTTAATTGAGGCAGGAGTTTTGAAGAAGGGGAAAGTAAGTGTGACGCTTGAAGGCGAAAAGCCAGTGTTGCTACTTGACAATGCTGAGCTTACAGCATCATATGAGAGCTTTCCTACCTATATGCTTGAAAGCAGAAATAGCGAAGTAACCATTCAGTTGCAAGGCGTATGCACTATTACGCAATTGTCGTCAGAAAATGCAATTTCGGTAAGTAAAGGAACAATTGTAGGACGCAATACCAACGATAAGTTGTTGGTGAAAGGGGGCGATGTTAGGTTCAGCACAACCTTTCGTAATTGTACTGTAGAAACAGAGAACGTACTAACTGGTGAATACCCTTACGCGCTTGAAATAGACAACGCCGTAGTGAAAGCAAAAAGAATTGAGAATGTGTCCTCCCTTACCCTAAAGAACTGCTCAATTCTCCAGCCCGAAGGGGCGCACTACGATGCGGATAAAAACAAAGTAGTAGATAAGGACGGAAATACAGCCGAAAACGTGGTAATAGCTCCTACAGTAACAGGTGTAAAATTGGCATACAATAACCTTACGCTAAAGATAGGCGATTCGTTTACACTCCTAGCTACGGTAGAACCTGCAAATGCAACTAACAAAGGGGTAACATGGAGCTCTTCTAACGATGCTGTTGCTACGGTCTCTGACGCAGGAGTGGTTGAAGCTAAAGCGGTGGGAACAGCAAACATCACGGTAACCACAAAAGAAGGGGGGTATACTGCAACATGTTCTTTCACTGTTACAGCCGAAGATGTAATACTTACTGGCATAACAATCTCTCCTTCGGAAACGACCCTAGAAGTAGATAAAGAGACCACGCTTAGCCTTAACTTTGTCCCAATTACTGCAACGCATAAGGGAGTGAAATGGAGCTCGAACGATCCGACAATTGCCACAGTAGACGAGCATGGAAAAGTAAAAGGCATAGCAGCAGGCGAAACGACAATCACCGCCGTAAGCGAGAAGTATGAATCTGTAACCAATACCTGTAAGGTAACTGTAATTCCACCTACAGCCGTAGAAGACGCGGTGTTCGCTAACGTTATCGTAGCTCCCAATCCGTTTGAAACTCAATTACGCATTTCAAACGGTGACGTGCGCGGGAGATATACATTGTACAATACGCAGGGCGTAGAGGTCGCTTTTGGGGGCTTAGAATGCGCAGAAACGCTCATTAACACCGCATCGCTCCCCGCAGGTATGTATCTGTTACGCCTCACATCAGAAAACGGTGCGGTGAAGACATATAGGGTTGTGAAACAATAAGATATCGCTT
>CAJPTS010000002.1 GCA_905373625.1 Bacteroidia bacterium | reverse complement strand
GCGGAAAACGGGACTCGAACCCGCGACCCTCAGCTTGGGAAGCTGATGCTCTACCAACTGAGCTACTTCCGCACGTGCCACAAAACTATAGTGCAAAGGTAAGCGAATTTCTCAATGTACACAATACCTTACGGCTCTCTCTTACAAAAACAACGTAAGCGCAATTAGGTACGCTTATTTGGCTCTATAAACCACTGTAAAACGGATAAAAGTCCGTTCACCGTGGTCATCCACCACCGTAAGTGTATGTTCGCCCTCTTCTGGCAGTAGAAACATCTGATGCAAGTGTACGCTGCGTCCTAAATATTCGTCGTCGAGATGCCAATAGACGGTAGATTCTGGACGCGCATGCGCCAATTCAAATTGCACGGGGCTCGGTTTGCCGTCGAGATCACGCGGGATGGAGACCTCCGTACCATTCTGACGCGGATAGATAAACTGCATGCTTTGACCGCCGGCGCTTTCGTTACACCCATCCATCCAAGCAGGCAACGACTGGTAGGTCGGATTCCATTTACTATAAAACCAAGCCATGGCAGGCGGAAGTACAAACCACGACTTATGGTGTATCTTCTCTATGGGGTAGCAACTAGCATTGACCCGATAATGCTCAGTTTCATCGAGATGCACCATCTGATGGTAAGGACAAGGAGGGTATTCGTACTCGCGGTTAGGGATCAAAATTGTATCACGCTCCTCGCATATCGTGGTAGGGGGCATCCCACTCCGTTTGCATACCTCTATTCGGCGCATGTCGTCTAAAGGCGGAGCGAACCATTCGCAACGCGGGAGAATGCCCCAAATTCGGAACATGAGCGGCGCTGCACCTTTCACGCCCGACAGATCGGGTTGCCCCTCTCCAGTGGCATTTCCGTTCCAGACGCCGACCACATATCGTTTGTTGACCCCAATAGCCCATGCATCCCGACTTCCCCAGCTCGTGCCTGTTTTCCACGCCACCGCTCTTGTGGAAGAAAAATAACGCCACCCTACTTCCTCTTCGGGACGCCCAACTTCTCGCAAAGCTTTGAAAGTGAGATAAATGGCACTTGCACTCATGGGCGACTGACGCGTTACCCCCCCCTCGGCTGTTTCATTAGAGAGAAGGTAGTGAAGCGGACGAAAATCTGTACTGTAGTAGTTAGATTTTTCTGTATAGTGATTCAAAGTACGCGCCAAAGAGGCATAAATGGAGCACTGCTCCCAAAGCGTACTTTCGCCTCCTCCCAAGATAAGAGGTAAGCCGTAGTAGTCTGACGATTTATTGAATGTAGTAGCACCGATTTTTTTGAGGAGATCCAAGAAAGCTTCGATTCCATACTCACGGAGCATGTGTACCGATGGTATGTTTAAGGAGCGAGCAAGGGCATGCGAAGCACGTACCGCTCCCGTAAATTGATGTGAGGCATTCTCAGGGGCAAATGTACCGATCTTGATGGGCAGATCGGGCACTAACTGATTGGGGAGTAAAAGACCATCATCTAGCATGCCCGCATAGAGAAAAGGTTTGATGATGCTCCCCGTACTGCGCTTTGCCGTGATCATGTTTACAAATCCCTGCTTATTGTGCCCGAGGCTAGGGACGTTACCCACGTAAGCCAAAACGCCTCCACTCTCTACGTCTGCGACCAGTACGCCGAAATTGCGTCCCAACTGCGTATGGTACTGCGAGGCATAGTCCTCTACTAGACGTTCCACCTCACACTGTAAGTCGTAAGCCAACGTGGTGCGTATATTCTGCCCGCGTAGTTTATCGGTGTAGGCGTGGTTTACTAACTGCCATGCTCGCTGCGGAAGCCGATCTGGCGGTTCGGGGAGTGGCTCTAAAAGTGAGAGCTCTAATGTCTCCGCATCTATAGTCCCCTGCTCATAGAGTACTTGGAGGAGTTTGTCTCTCTTCTTTCGGAAGGCTTCGCTTAGTCGTCCTGGATAAATACTGGCAGGTGCGTTAGGCAATACTGCCAGTGCCGCCATTTGTCCCCAGCTAAGATTCGCCGCCTTCGTTTGATAATAACGCCACGCCGCTGCTTCGAGTCCCACGACGTTCCCGCCAAAGGGTGCGTAACTCGCATAGAGGGCTAAAATCTCACGTTTTGAGAAGGAGCACTCCAACCGTACTGCCCAAAGGATTTCTAGCAGTTTATTTGCGTAAGAACGTTTAGCTCCTGGGTGCATCATACGCGCCACTTGCATAGTTAGCGTGGAACCGCCCCGAACGATACGATGCGCACGGAGGTTTGTCACAAAAGCACTCGAGAGGGCTACAGGATTTATGCCCCAATGCCAATAGAAGTAGCGATCTTCGTAGGCAATAACACAGGCGGTAAACTTCTCGGGTACGCTATCCAAGGCGGGAAAACGGTACTGCCCATCGTCGGCAATGCTTGCAGATAAAAGAGTCCCCTCGCGGGAGTACAACACGGTGCACGTAGACGTCTGAAAAAGGGGGGAAGGTAAACAGTAATAGAATGCGATGCAGGCGCAGAGCAGCAATATGAAGAATAGCGTCTTACGCGGGTGTAGAATTATTGAATCTCGTAAAGGCGATAAGGACGCTCGTACCGAGAGCGTGAAAGGATGGAAGAGATCGTAATATCTACGCATAGCACTTGTCTACGCTTCCGTCTGCTACTTGGGAAAGAACTTCACCCGATATAAGTACGGCCAATACTTCCCCGTAAGGTAAAAACGCTTATCGCGCTTGTCATAGGCAATCCCGTTAAGAACTTCAGCCTTAGAGCCATTTGCCGAGGGGCGTAACAAGCCTTCCATGTGTACGAAACCTTCCACTACGCCGTTCGTGGGGTTTATTATAGCAATGAGATCGGTGGTATAAACATTTGCACAAATTTTACCTTCCACCCATTCCATCTCGTTGAGATAATTTAGCGCTCCCTGATCAGTGTATATTTGCAAAGTGCGCACAACGTGGAAATTCGTAGTATCCAAAACATAGATATGCTCAGAGCCATCTGAGAGGTAAAGATGCGTACCATCAGTAGTTAATCCCCACCCTTGGGTATTATAGTTAAAAGAGCCAAGCTGTTCAAAGGTCTTGCAATCGTAAATAAACCCTGTGTTGCTCGTCCACGTGAGTTGAAAGAGTTTCCCATTCAAGTATTCGAGTCCTTCTCCAAAATATTTTGCATCCAGCTCATGCTGCTGAAGCACCTTGCCCGTAATGAGTTCTACTTTTCGCAAAGAGGATTGTCCCCGTTGCCCCGTACTCTCGTAAAGCACACCATCACGAAGGAGAAGACCTTGTGTATAAGCCTTAGCATCGTGCGGGTACTCTTTTTCTACAGTGTAGGTAAATTCTGTAGGCGCATGCGGAGCTAAAATACGGAGCTTTCTACGCTCCACTTGTTGTTCTTTTCCGTCGTGCCAAAAAGAGGCTTGCAACCAATGAATCCCCACTTGCCAATCCGCCGTGATGTATAAGCCGTCGGATTGTGGCAAAAGCCGCTGCCCCCCTACGGAGAGCAGTACCGAGTCTGCAACGTGCGCCGAGTCGTTATATACAGCCACGTGCAGGGCATCGCCTAACCGAAAAACCGTGTCTGAGGCAGGGTAAGTAATCCCTCCCCAACGCGGAGTAGATTTTTTTTGAACCACTGGGGGCAGCGTGGGGCTTTGAATATTATTACAACCAAGGAAGAATATGGGGAGCAACAAACTGTAGCATAGCGCGGTTCGCATCTCTTTCGGTTATCTCTTTTTATGACCATTGGCAGACGGCATTACATCTGTTTTACCGCCTTAGACGGCGAAAGTTAGCGAAAAGGCGTGGATGCGCGTTACTTCACCTAACTGTTATTAGGGGATGACGCTATAATAAAGGGTGTATTTGCAAAGATGGTGACAATTTTTTGTAGAAATGAGCAAAAAAAGTCACGCATTTTTTATATTTGGTGTAGATTTTAAGAGCAACGGACAGGCGAGCATGGATATAAAAATAGACGTAGATGCGTTGGAAAAGCGCTTTTTGCGGTACGTACAAATCAATACGCAGAGTGCGCCCATTCATAGCACCTATCCCTCTACAGAAGGGCAGTGGACACTTCTACGTCTGCTAAAAGAAGAGTTGGACTCACTGGGTCTAGAAGAAGTAACATTAGATGAACATGGGTATGTAATGGCGAAGCTTGCAGGACGCCATTGTCCGCCCGATGCTCCAGCCATTGGCTTTCTTGCACATGTCGATACTTCGCCCGATGCGCCAAGCGATTCAGTAAAGCCGCGCATCATACCCTTTTATGACGGTGCAGATATTGTGCTTAAGGAGGGCGTGATTCTTTCACCCTCAGAGTCGCCAGACCTGCTTTCGTACGTAGGTCAACGTCTTATAGTGACTGATGGTACGACTCTACTGGGGGCTGACGACAAGGCTGGCGTAGCCGCCATCGTAGAAGCACTGCACTATATACAAAGTCATCCCGAACTCCCACACGTTCCCCTGCGCATCGCCTTCACGCCTGATGAAGAGATTGGCGAGGGAGTAAATTATTTCGACATTGCGAAATTCGACGCTGCGTTTGCCTATACGATAGATGGTGGTCAGATCGGCGAACTCTCCTATGAGAATTTCAATGCGGCGAGTGCCCACATCACTATTCGCGGGATCAATGTACACCCAGGTGAGGCAAAAGGAAAGATGATCAATGCTGCACGCATCGCAGTAGAATTTGATACGCTGCTGGGAGCGACAGACCGCCCAGAGGCTACCGAGGGACGCGAGGGCTTCTTTCACTTACAAGAGCTGAAGGGCAATGAGTCGGAAGCAACGCTCACGTATCTTATTCGCGAATTTGATGCTGAGATCTTTCGTCAACGAGAAAAGAAACTCGAGGCACTGGCGTCGCAACTCAATCATTGTTATGGCGCACATACGGTAACTGTTTCAATAAAAAAACAGTATCCTAACATGATTTCGTACCTCGCCGCGTCCATGCATATAGTAGACATTGCTAAGCAAGTCTTTGAAGAAGCGGGCATAATACCCGACTGTCGCCCGATCCGCGGCGGGACGGACGGAGTACGACTCTCGGAGCGCGGACTACCGTGTCCGAATATCTTTGCAGGTGGGCATAATTTCCACAGCGTTTTGGAGTTCCTCCCCGTACACAGTATGGTCAAGGCGAGCGAAGTGATCGTACGTCTGGCTCACAAATTCACGAGGCATTAAAAACATAAGCTTATGCAGGAAGATACCATCGAAAAGTTTATGCGTCTGGCGATAGATCTCGCCACGAACAATGTTAGAAATGGTGGCGGACCGTTTGGAGCCGTAATTGTACGCGATGGTCAGATAGTGGGCACAGGCGTGAATCGCGTAACGGCTAGCTGTGACCCCACTGCGCATGCAGAAATCCTTGCCATTCGAGATGCAGCCAGATTTCTTAACACACATGTGCTGACAGACTGTGTGCTTTTTAGCTCTTGCGAACCTTGCCCGATGTGCTTGGCAGCCATATACTGGGCACACATCACTACCGTGTATTTTGGAAATTCAAAGGCGCAAGCACAACACATTGGTTTTGACGATACGCTCATCTACCAGCAGCTTAGTTACCCCATCGAGAAGCGTGCCGTCTCCATGCAGCGCGTCTGCGAGACGGAAGCTCTGGAGTCTTTTTTCATTTGGAGTAATTCGGAAGACAAAATCCCGTATTAGCGTTATGAGAACGCCTTTGTAGAATTGACTGTCAACGTTTTCTGTAGAGGTGATTTTAGGTACAAAGTTCCTTATAACCTAAAAGGTTGTTGCTCTGCGGACGTTAGTTAAAAGTGTGTTTTGGGGGCTTCGTCAGTGAGACGTGCCTGTTGCACAAGCTAAAAGTAAAAAGCTAAAAGCTAGAAATAGGTACAAAGTACGAAGTCCCAAGTTCAAAGTAAAACCCAGATTCTAATCGCCTCGCGTGTACTTCGTACCTCGAACCTCGTACCTAAAATGTTGCCCGCAACGCCCAATTCTATCCGCTATGCGTGTATTCTGTCTTTCCCTACGATTCGCCCGCAATATATTAAACTGCCCTGCATTCGGATTTCTACCACACTCCGCGCAGCCACTCCCAAAGCAAAATGCCTGCGGCTGTAGCGACGTTGAGTGAATGCTTTGTGCCACATTGCGGGATTTCTACACAAAGATCTGCCGCACTAGCTATTGATTGTGTTACACCCTCTACTTCATTGCCTACTACGAGCACCCATTTCTCGGTTACATTGTGCGCAACTTGGTTGAGCAACACGCTCCCTTCACATTGTTCCAAAACGAGGATCTTGTACCCCTGAGCACGAAATTGCGTTAACGCATCTTCGGCAGAAGCAAAGTAGCGCCAAGCCACACTGTCTTCTGCTCCGAGGGCAGCATTGTGCAATTCCCGATGCGGCGGACAGCCCGTAATACCACACAATGCCAAACTTTCAATACCAAAAGCATCAGCCGTGCGGAACATTGCGCCCACATTCTGAAGGCTTCGCACGTTATCAAGCATCAGTACAACGGGTTGCTTGGGTTGCTGACGAAACGTCGCAACATCTACCCGATGGAGTTCGGGCATGGAAAGTTTACGATGGCGCATTTTCGAGCTCCATATTACAATTATCAGACGCACAAAGTTAGGAAGTTCGCCCTCTGTGCATGTAACTCTTTACATAAGATTGTAGTTATAAGAGAAGGCAGAGAGGGCTATTCATTCTCAAACGATTTGACCGAGTAGAAGAGCGCTATCATGCCCCGTATTACACTCTACAGAGTTAATAACGAATTAAATAGGGAGGCATACAAATGTGCAAAGAACTAAAAACACTGCTACTGTTGGGTACTATTTTTCTAACAACCGTGTCTGTAAATGCTCAAGATACCAAACTACCAGCGCCAGATAAGAAGGGCGGTAGCTCCGTGATGGAGGCATTGTGGCAACGAAAAACAGAAAGGACATTTAGTGACAAAAAACTGTCTGAGAAGGAGTTAGCCAATCTGCTCTGGGCTGCTTGCGGAGTAAATCGTCCTGAGAACGAGAAGAGGACGAACCCGACTGCACGAAATTTACAGGAGGTGACGGTGTATGCTTTCTTGCCCGACCGTGTGTGTCTGTACGAGCATAAAACGCACACTCTGAAAACAATAGCTAAAGGCGATCATCGCAATTTGTTAGCCATGGGGCAAAACTTTGTGCTTCAAGCTCCCGTAACATTGCTAATGGTTGTAGATATGGCCTTGTACACAAAGCACGACGAGGTTGCCGTCACTATGGGAGCTGCAGACGCTGGCATCGTAAGTCAGAATATAAACCTCTATTGCGCCGCTTTTGGGCTTAACACGGTGACACGCGCCACGATGGATCGCGCAGCCATCGCAAAACTTCTAGGGCTCACGCCCGACCAAGTGCCTATACTCAACAATCCTGTGGGGCACAGCAAATAGACGCCGATTTAAGAATAAAGTGCAAGCTAAAAGCAGAGCGCCTATGGCGCAAGTAAAAGGTAAAAAGCTAGAAGCTAGAAGTAAACTCCGTTCCCTAGAGACGAAAGACGAGAGACGACAGACGAAATATTCGCTTTGCGTATACTTCGTACCTAAAGAAGGGGGGTTACTTCGTACTTTGAACCTCGTACTTAGTACCTAAATTTGTTGCCCGCAACGCCCGGAAATTATTATAATTCAATGCGTTTATGCTTTTCCAAGCGTAACTAGAGAAGACGTATTGCACATTTAGAAAACGGTGATAATCAATATCCTGCGACACATTTGATATAACATACCCTTCTTAACAAACCAATGCTTATGTTTTTTTTACATTTGACGTTAATTTAATAACGAGAAACAAATGAATAGATTTTGCATTTTCAGTGCCTTGTGCACCCTTTTGTGCTTTACCTTTGGCTTAAACACAGTATGCGCCGAAGAAAGCAAAGTAGACATGACCAAATACATTACCCTAACCGTAAAGCAAGGCGAAAAGATAAAACTAGACTTTGCAGCCTCTACCACAGGAGTTTGGGTAAAGGTTTCGGGCGTAAAAGATGAAAAAGAAGAGGAAGCACCAACACAATTGCATGCTTGGTATAATTCGCCTAAGCATGAGTATGAAGCAATGGGCACTGAGATAACGGTTTATGGAGTAATTGATCAGTTCCATATTTCCCATAATAAGGAGAATCTCACTGCAATTGACATCAGCCAGAATCTAAACCTGACGAAATTATTTTGCAGTCATAATCAGATATCTAGCTTAGACGTCAGTCAAAATATAAAGCTGAAAGAATTACGGTGCTTTGATAATCAATTATCTAGCTTAGACATCCGTCGGAATGTAAATCTGACTGAACTGAGTTGTGGATATAATCAATTATCTATCCTAGACGTCAGCCAGAATGTAAACCTGACGACATTGGATTGTAGCTGGAATTCATTATCCAGCCTTGATGTCACGAAGAATGTAAATCTGACGAGATTGGATTGCCGTAATAATCCATTATCTAACTTAGACGTCAGTCAGAACGTAAACCTAACGGAATTGATATGCGCTTTTAATCGATTATCTAGCTTAAACGTTACGAAGAATGTAAACCTGACGACATTGGATTGTGGCTGGAATTCATTATCCAGCCTTGATGTCACGAAGAATGTAAACCTAAAGTGGTTGTTTTGCGAAGTCAATCAATTATCTAGCCTAGACGTCAGTAAGAATACAAAACTGAAGCTTTTGAGTATTCACGGTAACAATTTCTCTACAAGCGTACTAAACAATATCTATTGCCAACTTCCAAATAGAACGGGAAAAGAAAGAGGAACGCTTCGGGCTATAAATAAAAGAACAAATGTGGAAGACGAACCATTAGTAATGTCTTCCAGTACTACAATAACTAATGCCAAAAACTGGGCTATACAGTATGATGAAAGTTATACATACTTTGAAAGTATAACAGGTAACTATACTTGCGGTTCTACGTATGGACTTACGCTAGAACCAGCTACTATACCGAACTCTTTCTGGTATCAAGGTGACGAATGGAAGACAACGGTAAACAGCACAGGGAATTGGAAGTTAGATGAAACTACTCCTCTGCCCGATTGGCTTTCAGTAGAACCTAAACAGGGTAGCAATGGCACGCAGGTAAAAGTTACGGCTAAGCCTAATGCAGAAGAAGAGCTACGCCGTGCGGCTTTAACTTTTGTGCTTACTGATGATGCGAACACGAAACAGGTGGTTTTATTGACGCAAACAAATCCTTCAATTTCTGTAGCTCCTTGGAGTTATACCTTCCCCCCCATAGGCGAAACGAAAACACTTTCCGTAGAAAGCTCGGCAGCATGGACTGTTAACAGTTCTAGTGCAGAGTGGTTAACTATAGAACCCAAATCTGGTGCAGCGGGTACTGCAACAGTTACTGTCAAAGCTGACGCAAATAATAATCAAGAGGAACGCAGTACGGAGCTTACTTTTGCGCTGAAAGATAATACTGATATTAAGCGGATAGTAAAGCTAAAACAAAAAGGTGCATTTATCTCTGTTGTACCAGCAGTAGGTTATACCTTCCCCTACGCTGGTGAAACAAAAAACTTTACCGTAGAAAGCTCTGGCGCGTGGAGTGTTACGAGTTCTAATGCAGAGTGGTTTCCTATAGAAAAGAAAGAGGGAGAAGCAGGCAGTACAAAAGTTACTATAAAAGCAGATGCAAATAACAAGAAGGAGGAACGCAGTACGGAGCTTACTTTTGCACTGAAAGATCATCCGGATATTAAACAGGTGGTGACGTTAAAACAAAAAGGTGCGTCGATTTCTGTAACTCCCTCACAAGAATATACCTTCCCTTACGCAGGTGAAACAAAAACTTATACTGTAGAAAGCTCTGGCGCTTGGACGGTTACTGCTTCTAACGCTGAGTGGTTAACCATAGAGCCAAAAACTGGTGAAGCGGGCACTACAACGGTTACTGTCAAAGCTGAGGCAAATAACAAGAAGGAGGAACGCAGTACGGAGCTTACTTTTGCGCTGAAAGATAATGCAGAGGTTAAGCAGGTGGTAACAGTAAAACAAGCAGTGAATCCAAACGCAGTTGAGGATGTTCTCTTTGCAGGCATTTCTGTTGCTCCGAACCCATTCTCTTCGCAGCTAAGAATTAGGAACGAAGAGGCGGTAAATGCTCGTTACGAACTTGTAAACTCAAATGGAGTAGCTGTTCGTACTGGTGTTTTACAGGGCGTAGAAACCGTTCTTAACACAGAAAAGCTTCCTGCGGGTGCTTATTTACTTCGCATTCTCTCGGGTAGTGAAAGTAAGACGCTGCGGGTGGTAAAAGAATAACACCGTGGTGATTTGAAAAGAATGAAAAGGCTTTCTTCCAAAAGGGAGAAAGCCTTTTTTTGTTGTTAAGAGTGCGGCAAGCACTTACATAAAGGAGTTTACTTAGAACTTCGTACTTGGGACTTAGAACTTGGAGTTTACTTCTAGCTTTTTACTTTTAGCTTACTTTGGACTTCGTACTTTGTACCTAGTACCTAAAAAGTAGCCCCTCTCAGAGGAGGATGGTTACAGGACCATCGTTAACTAGCTCTACCTGCATGTCGGCACCAAAAATACCGCGCTTTACAGGCAAGTCATATAACCGTGCTAGCATATCGGCAAATTGCTCGTACAAAGGCTCGGCTATGTTGCGCGGCGCACTCTGTACATAAGAAGGACGATTCCCCTTGGCACACTGTGCGTAAAGCGTAAATTGGCTGACCACAAGCAGCTCGCCCTGAAGGTCGCGAATGCTAAGATTCATCACCCCCTCTCCATCATTAAAAATACGGAGGTTCAGAATTTTGTTCGCCATATATTCCAAGTCCGCTCGAGTGTCGCTATGCGTAAAACCTACCAGTACAAGCAGTCCTTGCTCTATCGAAGATACGAGTGTATGGTTTACCGTGACCGAGGCAGAACGGACACGCTGTATGACAGTTCTCATATTCTAATATTCCTTGTTTGCGACTCAAAATGCGCACAAAACAACAAAAAAAACGACGCATCTGCAATGCGCCGTCTGATCAATTTCTAAATTTTCCGTTTTTTCTTCTTTCCTGCGGCGAGTATCTCCGCCTCTCGTTCTTGTTCTCGTCGTAATAAAGTACGCCAATCAGTATCTGCGGCTGCCGAGAGGGCAAGAGTCTCATCGTGTGCCACGCGATCCATCTCAATAATGGGGAGATACCGCCCAATCAGACTCTCGATGGCTCTACGTAGTGGCTCTTCTTCTGGCGCACAGAAGGAAACGGCTACGCCGTGTTTGTTTCCTCGCCCCGTTCTGCCGATCCGATGAACATAAACCTCGGGTTCGGTGGGCATGTCGTAGTTGATTACATAGTTAATATTAGGGATGTCTAATCCGCGTGCCGAGACATCCGTGGCGATGAGTACCCGCACACTACCCTCAGAAAACGAATTTAACGCCCATAAGCGCTCGATTCGTTCCAAGCCTCCGTGAATTATACTAGTCTCTATATTAACGCGGCGCATTGCAGCCTGTACGCGTTCTGCGCGAACCTTCGTACGTACGAAGACTATTATTTTAGACTCTGCGTTTTCTCGTATTATACGCTCTAAGAAGAAGCGTTTCTCCTCCATGGATACTTCCAAGAGGGCATGATCTACGTTCTGTGTAATAGGGTCTTCAGGCGCTATCTCGATGCGTATTGGGTTGCGTACTAAGCGGTGCGCGAGTTTCTTAATCTCGGGCGAAATGGTTGCCGAGTAGAAGAGTGTTTGTCGCCGTTGTGGCATATGACCGATTAGACTATCTATATCGGGACGAAACCCTAAACTGAGCATGCGGTCTGCCTCGTCAAGTACGAGTATCTGTAGATAGTGTAATGAGAGGTGCTTGTTACGCACGAGGTCAAGGATGCGACCAGGAGTTGCTACCACGATGTCGCAATAACGCGGAATGCTGTGCACGAGGTCATCAATACTTCCACCACCCGTTACACAAAGTACCTTAAGTTGGGTTGACCTAGCTAACTTCTTAAAGACCTCGGCAATCTGTCGCGCGAGTTCATGCGTAGGTACTAAAATTAAAGCACGAGGAGCATGCTCGGTACGTTTGTGCGTGCTGCGCCCCAGAATATCTATGATAGGGATGGCAAATGCCATGGTCTTCCCCGTACCCGTCTGCGCAATGGCTAACAGATCGGCACCATTAAGCGTGGGGCGAATGGCACGGAATTGTATGTCCGTGGGACGACGAAACCCCTCGCGTTGTAAGTTCGCAGCGAGGGGTGCTATAAACTTATAGGACTCAAATAACACGCCTACGGTAAATTGGACGCGAAGTTGCGCCTACGTGATTAGAATTCGCTCTTGAAGTTCTTAGAAAACTCCTCCCATTCTTGCTTTTCATATGCATTTGTAGCAATGAAGTGCAGAATGGGCTCAAGTTGATCGGGGGTGGCATAGCCAGGAACGGCCGTGATCACAGTCCCGTCTGCTTTCATGTAGAGCAGCATGGGGTAGGATAGGCGTCCGCCCGTGAGTGTCGTCGCGAGCGGATGAGTCCGATCGCCATTGTTCTTATATTCTTTACCGAGAAAGGTTATTGCTTCCTTTTGCTCAGCATTGAATTTCACGGGGTAGAAATTCGCATTGATGTACTTGGCAATACCGTCGTGGGAAAAGGTGTCAGCGTCTAACTTCTTGCACCAGCCGCACCAATCGGTATACATATCAATGAGTATAGGCTTCGGGGTCTTTTGTGCGACCTTCATAGCCTCCTCTAGCGTGTACCACTTAATTTTCTTCTTCGGCGTTGCTGCGTATGTACTACCACTCCACACGAAGAGAGCCAAAAGGCTAAATACTATAAAGTGCTTCATCTTAATAGTGAACTGTTTAGACGTAAAAACTGCAAAAGGACAGAAATGTTGTATTTTTAGAAATCAAAATAGATAAATGGTTGCAAATCGGCGGTTTGTACGCGCAAAATAACGAGTGCAATGAGAAGCGTTACAGCAAATTTCCACCCCCAGTGCACAGAGATAAACGCGCCGCGTATGCGCTCCACCCACTGAGAGGGCATCCAGTGTAAAAAATACCCAACAAGGAGAAGGATGCTGACAGCCCAATATCCCGACACAAATTCTAGTACATGGCGCACATCAAACGCCATACAGATCTGCTCTAGTACTTGCAACGCCTGATCAAAATTACTAGAGCGGAAGAATATCCACAAGAAGACCACGTAATGGAAGCAGAGTACCTTCCGCAAGATTATCACCGTGGGGTTGGCTAGAAACCACTTGGGCAGCCGATCTATCATCTTGCTGACCACAAGTCCTAAGCCGTGCGCGCCACCCCAGAAGACAAACGTCCAATTAGCGCCATGCCACAAACCGCCCAAGAGCATAGTGAGCATTAGACTGCTCCACATGACAAGGCGACCGTGCCGATTTCCTCCCAACGGGATATAGAGATAATCTCTAAGCCACGAGGAGAGTGAGATATGCCAACGACGCCAAAAATCTGTGATACTGGAGGCTTTATAAGGGAAGTTGAAATTGATCGAGAGGCGGTATCCCAACAGTAGGGCAATACCAATGGCGATGTCAGTATAACCCGAGAAGTCACAATAAATCTGAAGCGTGTAACCGTACGAGGCCATTAGATTCTCTACGCCCGAATAAGCCGTAGGATTGCCAAAAACGCGGTCTACAAGATTAAGAGCCAGATAATCTGACAGAATAATTTTCTTAAACAACCCGATTAAGATTAGGAAGAGGGCGTGCGACGCCTCGCGAGAATTTAACTGGTAGGGGCTATGTATTTGCGGGATGAATTCCGAAGCACGAACAATTGGTCCTGCTATGAGCTGCGGGAAAAAGGAAAGATAAAAGCCAAAATCTACTATCCGTCGCAAAGGCGCAATTTCGCCTCGATATACGTCTACCACGTAACTGATGGCTTGGAAGGTATAGAAGCTAATACCCACGGGGAGGAGTACCATGGTCACCGAAGAGGGATTGCGTAGTAACCAGCCAAGGAATTCGGCAAAGACGTTCGTATGTTTAATGGTGGTATCGAAAAGGTTGTTTATACTATCAACAAAGAAGATCGAGTACTTAAAGTACGCAAGCAGAAGGAGATTAAGCCCTACCGCAATACTAAGTATAGCCTTCCGCGTCCGATGCTTTTTGTAATGCCCCAGAAGACGTCCCGTGAGGTAGTTGAATGCGATGGACAACAGGATGAGCAAAAAAAAGAGCCCACAACTCTTGTAGTAAAAGAGCAGACTAAAGGCAAAAAGATAGAGCACACGGAGGGTATTGCGCTTATCGACAAAGACTAAGCCAATTCCGAGGATTAAAAAGAAGAGCCAAAACTCTACGTGGGTAAAGAGTAAGGGATGGAGATTGTTGTAGCTTAAAAAATCTGCTATGCGCTCCCAGATGGAAGGAATGTCCATTACTTCTTGCCACGTTTATTATTTGTTAGATAACGATACAGCGCGACCCCCAAGAGTTTACCTTGTAAGCGATATCCCTGTGGTGAGAGATGCAGACAGTCTTTGGCCGTGAGTCCATAATTGTTCCACGAGTATATGCTACCCGATCCGCCCATTATACGATTAAAGTCCCAGAGTCCCACTTCTTGTTCCATGGCCACATTTCGGATCACCTCCGAGGCTGCGTCCACGCGCGGATTGAGCTCCTTGTTGCGCAGAAGGTGATCATTCGGCGTTGTAAGAATGATAAATGCCTTGGGGCAGGAGCTACGTATCTGTTGTACAAGAGTCCGCAGGTTGTTAGCAAACTGTAACGGATCAAAGTTCAGGTTGTACGCATCATTTGTACCCAATGAGACTATTATCATCTTTGGGTCAAGAATTTCTAGCTCCAGTGGTAGTGCAGTATTACGGAGAAAGGAATTAACGTCAGCGCCATTAAGACCAGCTGCATGGTACATCAGAGGCGAGGCTTCGTTATCAAACACAAAACCAAAGAGGCGGAAGGGCGACTCGTTACTAGCATTCCGTCTGAGCGTTAAATCTAGCTTTGAGGGCGGTTCGGCGAATTGGAAGGTGGCTACTCCACGTGTCGTATCTATGGTTGCAGGCTCCGTACCGTTGAGAAGCGGCATCGGAACGTTCTCTGAGGGGGCATAAAGTATCGATACTTGGTTAGGCAGGGCAGTATTACCACGCTCGGGGTGAAAGCGCAGATTAAGGGTAGATTTGGCGTTTTTAGCCTCTATGGCAGATGAGGCTAAGCCCAACGCTTGCGGCGTACGGATCTTTGTGCTTAGTGTCGGTGACCAACCTTTTCGGTTCGAGCCTGTAGAACGCACGTCAAGCGGTTCATTAGTGCGTACTACTCCGTAGGGGAAAACAAAACCACGAGCGGGGGGCGTAATATTGAATTGCTGCACTAGGTAAGATCGTGTGGCACAGACCGAGATGTCACCCTGTATATGCGAATCGCCAATTTGTAAAACTGTCAGGCGCTCACCGCCCTTCGGATTCCAAGGCAAGGGACGCCCCGCATTTTCGATTGTATTGTCTGGCCACGCCTGTGCCAAGTTGTTCAAGTAGAGGTCATCCCATTCCGTGCAGTCTTCACTTGCTTGTGCAAATGCCACGACTACAACGCATGAAAGGATACAACAGAAGAAATATTTTGCATAAGTCAGCCTTGGCATCCTACTTCTCGGTAATATTTTTTCTATAGGATTCGGGGTTGTTATAGACGTCTAAAAGTGCCGTACAGAACAGTTCGGCCAGATAACGTGCTCCGCGAGGCGTAAAGTGTACATAATCATTCGTAGCAAGAGGCGGGTGAGCATTAACCCAACGAATAATGGAGTTTACGCCTCCCATCGCCGCATAACTATCCCAAAAGGCTATGCCAGCCCCTAGGGCGGCTTTTCGTTGTGCATTGCGCACCAATCCTATGTTTGAGTACGAATGAAAGCTCTCTTCATCCTTCCGCCCCATATCACTTACGCCGATCAGAACAAATGCGGCCGACGGTAGGAGTTGCTTTAGGCGGAGTATGTTCTCTTGTAATTGGCGGCTATAATGCGCATAGCTCGATAACTCCGATGGTACAACATTGACACCGAACTGTAAGAGTACTAACTTGGGGGCTAGAAGCTCATGCACTTGCATAAGCATGGAATCTGATATAGCGCTGAAGTCTGTACCGCCACTCCCACGTAAGGGGACATTATCCACCTGTATGCCGTGCCCCGTCTCGTAGGAGATACCGTAAATATTGGGGGTCTCTACCGACGTGAATTGTAAAACAAACTTTGCCGCATCGGCAGGAATGGGTAGTATAGCACGTTGTAATACATCGGAGGCTGCATAGGTATTATAAGATTCTACCGAATCATTTACGAGGACTCCTATACGGCAGGAGGCCAGAGGGGCGGAAAATAGTACATTGCAACGCGTAAATTGCATGCCGCGTCCAGCTTTCAGATTTCGCTTTACTTTCACTTCTGCCGAGACTTTCGTCGTATCGGCTAAAGCACCGTAAGTCTTAAACTGGCTTACGCTCCCGATAATCCCGTACGAAAGCGTTTTTTTGCGACGATGCGCGGGCATGATAGAATAGAAAGTCCAGTCGCGCGAAGGTGATATCGTAAGCCCATAGGGCGGATAAGTGGGGGGAACTGGGGAGACAAGACCAACGCCTGCTCCACCGAATTCTTTTTGCAAACGTGTGCGTAAATACGAGGAGACTCTATCGCCTTCAATTTGAGAATCTCCGAAGTGTAGAATGCGCACCTCTGCCCCCGTGGAGGTCACGTTACGCAGATGCTCGTTGAAGCGCTCTAGTTGCTCATACCCCTCTTCGCCAAACTCAATCATCTGTACGGGGAGAACTCGTTGCTTCTCTGTTGTAGCCTTTACTGGCTCAGAGGTTTGGTTAGGAGTCTCCGCATCTGATGCTTGTTTTGACACACCGTTACCATCTGTTGCCGCAGAAGGCTTTGTGGCATTTGCTTCGCTAGTCGGCAAATCAGCTGTTTCATTGCCCATCTGTTCGGCAAGCGCATCTACGATGGCAAGCTGCTCGAGTATCGAGTCATTAAGTTGCAAACGTGCCGTAGTATCGGGCGCAGCGAGTCCTGGTAGTTGCGATCGACGTGGAACCCAAAATTCGCTCAGCGCTAAGCCTCCAGTTACTTGCTCATTCAGAATTACAAATAGGTACAATGCTAACAGCACGGAAAATAAAAACAGCAACGCTCTACGAAAGACCATTTGCTCTCGTTCTCCTTTTTAGGAATAAGTGTGTGTCTTAGGCTAACTGTGAGACTTGTTCGAATAGATGAGCAGCGTTTGCCCCACTCGAATCATGTGCCCCGAAATTCCGTTCCACGCCTTTAACTGTTGTACGGTTACTTTGTAACGGGCAGCAATAGAGCCGAGAACGTCACCTTGACGCACCTTGTAACGAACAGCAGTCCCATTTCCTGGTACGGCATAAGCTACTTCTTTTTGTAGCAATGGTTCTCGTATACGCTGGGGGGATAGGAAGACGGAATCCTTATAGCCCCTAATTTCATTTTCACGGTCAATGAAGGCGCCTACGTGTTCAAAGGGGAGGCGAATAATATTGCTTGAGGCCGAAGGCAAAAGATCGTGTTTGTACTGCGGATTGAGGTCGCGTAATTGTTGCAACGGCACGTTGAGAACTTCTGAAACTTGTTGTAAATGCATTTTGCCGTTTACAACAATCGTATCGGTGGTTTTAGGCAACGTAAGTTGTACAGGGGCAATTCTATGTTCCGTGGCGTAATTCATGGCATAATTTGCCGCAATAAATGCGGGTACATAACCGCGCGTCTCGCGAGGGAGGAAGTAGTAAATATCCCAGTAGTCTCGTTTTCCACCAGCGCGTCGGATGGCTTTATTTACATTGCCTGGTCCACAATTATACGCGGCAATAACGAGCGTCCAGTCGCCATACATTGCATACAAATCGCGTAGATAACGTGCAGCTGCGTGAGTCGCTGCTATCGGGTCGCGCCGTTCATCTACGTACGAGTCAATTTGGAGGTTATAACGCCGCCCCGTACCATACATAAACTGCCACAGTCCCGTTGCACCTACGCGCGATACAGCACGCGGATTCAACGCCGACTCTATTACGGGGAGAATACGAAGTTCGATGGGGAGCTGGTAGGAGTCCAGTATCTCTTCAAAAATGGGGAAATAGTACTCAGTTAGCCCGAGCATCACGCTCACTTGTGCACGCTTCCGTTGCGTGTAAACACTAATGTAGTTGCGCACTATACTATTAAAGGGGAGTTCGATCAGCGTATTCAGCTTTGCCAGCCGTTTCATATACACCGAGTCTGGACAATCTGGCGTAATCACAGCGCTATCATAATCGAACGTCTCGGCAAGAACGGTGCTATCGATGTTCTGACGTACATACCACAGATGCACCATCTTATCGAGATTCTCGAGGTATTCGGTATGCATAGAGTCTACGGGCTCGCTAACGTTTTTCTGGGTGGGGGCTGCTGTAGCAGCCAGCGTGCTCAGCAGAGCGAAAAGGAGGAGGCTTTGCCGTATTTTGGAGTTCATGACGTTAAAAGGATAGGTTAAAATTCATCGCTAACACACCCGACGAGTATGCACCCACTTGAGGCGTAACCGAAGGGTATATACGCATAGCGAGGTCAGAATCAACATTCCAGTAGTAAAGATGCGCACCCACGTAGGCATCAATAACATTTAGTACGTAGAGGAGCGAGAGCCCCAAGAGGTTCAGATCGCGATACCTACGGTAGTAGTCACGGAAGTACTGAATATCTTGCCGAGAGCGCTTACCCTCAAATTCGTCTATGGTGTTAGGATCGCCATCGAGCAAATAGGTTAGAGCTTTATCAAAACGGCGGTAAAGTAGATCCATACGCATAAAACTCGAGGTGAGATAGATGGCAGTGCCATAGATAATCGGTACTTTCCAGTACGTGCCCGTATACATCTGACCTAAGCCTGGGAGCAAGGCACTGGAAATAACAGCGGCAAAAGGCGACTTAAAATCACGACTATGGCTTATAAGAGCATCTGCCACTCCTAACGAATAACTTACAGCGGCGGCTACGATACTCGCATTGCGTAACGATCGCATCTCGATCCGATGACTCTCAGCCTCAAGCCGTGCAGAAGAGGTTAAAGAAAGTGGTTCGAGGCGTAACTGTGTATAGCGCTGGTGAAAATGTATGCTTGCGTATGTAAAAGCTGCAACCGCCCCTGTTACGAAAGGCACTTTCCAATAGTCTCCATTGATTATTTGTCCCGTTCCAGGCACTAGCAATGCCGAGAGTGCCACGGTGGTCATAGAAAGCGAATCACAAAAACGACGAAAACGGGACTGAGGGACTGAGAGGAGCACCGTATTTACGTTAACGGAGGTAGTAGGCGCGCTGTTAACCTCAGGCGCTATTATCGTAGTAGGCTGATGAGAAGTCAGCGAGTCGGGTAGTACTTGTGGCTGAATTTGTAACGTGTCAGATGCGGACGATATACTATTTTGCGCCGCTAAATCTGAGACAAAGCACAGGGGTAGAAAAAAAAACGTGGCATACAAAGTGAAACGAACTATGCGAACATAGTCTTGCCTTGTATCTTTTTCCCCCCCAACGCGCTTATAGATCATCGCCGCTTACTCCTCTTGTAGGAGCTTCCGCATCAATTCCTTTCTCTCGCCTTCGGTACGGAAGGAAAGGACAATCTTTCCACTCCCTTTCTCATTCCCATTTACTTTCACTCCCCAACCATAACGCTTTTCTAGCGAGGTCTGCATTTCTTCTATGTAACCAAGCCCTTGGAGAGCTGCCGCGTCATCCTTCGCATCAGAAGAAGCCGCTACTTCAGTATTTTTTTCTGCGTCCTGCTCTTGTGTTAACTCGCGCACCAACTCTTCACTTTTTCGTACCGAAAGCCCTTCGTCTAGTATTCGGTGCATCAGTTGCAATTGGAGCTCTTGGTCTTCAAGCCCAAGAATTGCCTTGGCATGCCCCATAGAAATGGTACGTGTACGGATGTTTAGCTGGACCTCTGCGGGGAGTTTCAGAAGGCGCATATAATTTGAGATCGTGGCACGATTCTTCCCGACTCGAGGCGAGAGCTCCTCTTGTGAGAGGTGACACTCTTCTAACAGGCGCTGGAAACTGAGTGCAATTTCTATTGCATTAAGGTCAGAACGTTGGATGTTCTCCACCAAGGCCATTTCCACCATTCCTTGGTCGTCTGTCTCACGAACATATGCGGGTATACTGGTCAGACCCGCACGCTTGGAGGCACGAAAACGACGCTCGCCAGAGATTATCTGATAGCGTCCCCCCTCTATTGAACGTACCGTAATAGGCTGTATGATACCGATTTTGCCGATGGAGTCAGCAAGCTCCTGAAGTTCTTCTTCGCTAAACTCCGTGCGCGGTTGGAAAGGATTGACTTCGATCTGCGTAAGAGGGATCTCGCGTACCGCTACGATTTGCTGGGCTGCGGGGGTGCTATACTGAGCATTCGATCCCCCCATAATCGTATCAAGTCCTCGCCCCAGAGGTGGAAGTTTTTTAGACATGATAGCTGCGATTAGTGAACTGGCTTCTGTTCCGTTTCATTACGGCGAATCAGCTCGAGTGCCAGATTGGTATAACACTGTGCACCAGCAGACGTGGCGTCGTAAAGAATTACAGGTTTGCCGTGACTGGGCGCTTCGCTTAGGCGCACATTGCGAATAATCATGGTATCAAAAACCATGTCTTTGAAATGCTGTCGCACCTGCCCCACCACTTGGTTGGCAAGCTTGGTACGTGCATCGTACATCGTAAACAAGAAGCCTTCTATCTTTATGTGCGGACTAAAACGCTCGCCCGTAATTTTTATCGTGTTAAGCAGTTTTCCCAGCCCTTCGAGTGCAAAATATTCGCACTGCACAGGAATAATGACCGAGTCTGCGGCAGTCAGAGCATTCAGCGTGACGAGACCGAGAGACGGAGAGCAGTCTATAAAGATGTAATCGTACTCTGTACGTAGCGGAGCAATCATCCGACGTAAGATAGTCTCACGCGCCTCTACGTCTACAATTTCCAGCTCAGCGCCCACCAAATTTACATTAGACGGTAGCAAATCTAGTTTTGGGAGCTCCGTGTGTACTATAACATCGTGCGGCTCAGCCACGCCGATGATACACTCGTAGAGCCCTTGTCGTTCTGTAGAAATACCCAATCCCGAGGTGGAATTGGCCTGCGGATCTGCATCTATGAGGAGGACGCGCTTTCCTTCTACGGCTAGGCACGCGGACAAGTTTATTGCGGTAGTGGTTTTACCTACTCCTCCCTTTTGGTTTGCGATAGGAATTACTTTCGCCATACTACGTCGATATTAGATTCGTTCCCAGCCACACGACTCTGCACTGAGATCTTAGGCAAAGATAGGGATTAGCGTATTAATCCACTGACGGGGGGCGATCTGGCGAACAGGCATTATTGTTCATAAGTTCCGCATAGGTATGCTCAAACAAGAGTTGTAGCTGTGTTGGGCTTGTATATAACTTGTGAATCAAATAATTCAGTAAGAGACGTGTGTATCTACAGGAGTATCATAAAAAACGGGAAAAGGGACGAAAAAAGAAGATAACTTTTGGTTCTTTACAGGCGTCTCTAGCAGAGCCATGCCTCCACAAATAAGACGATACCCGTGTGTAAAAAATCCTTCTTTACGGAACAGTGTAAGATGCAATCTCTGCTCAGAACGGGAACAGAATTTTGTTTATTACTTCTCCTGAGAATTGTACAACTCCGCGAGTACTGCGCCCCGACCAGTGTAGTCGAACTATTTTTTAGTCTTGGCAGCGAGAGTACAGTATTGCTAATTGTTCTGCGGTATTTGGCTATTTCTCTCCCAAAAGATCCCGTCTGCGTAGCCCTGAATACTTGCGTCTGTTCTAGCATTTTGTAGTCGTTTAGCTGCCCAAAGGCAATACTCTTTATTTATTTCGACTCCTAAATAATGTCGATGCAATTTCAGGGCAACAACGGCAGCAGTACCGCTGCCCAAGAAGGGATCGAAGATTAAATCGCCTTCTTTAGACGAAGCAAGTATTAGTTTTGCGAAGAGCTTCTCTGATTTTTGGGTCGGATGATCTGTGTTCTCAGGCATAGACCAAAATGGGATACTGATGTCATCCCAAAAGTTGGAGGGAAAAGTAAGTCTATATTTCTCATTCCCCTCCTCTTCCCAATCTTTCGGTTTACCATTTTCTCGGTATGGGGCAAGCACTCGCCGTTTCTGTTTTACGGCCTCAACGTTAAAGTAAAATTGTTGCGCATCTTTAACTCCAAACCAAATGTCTTCCATGCAGTTCTTCCAATTTTTTAGCGCACCTCGTCCCTTTTCCCTTTGCCAAGTAATGCGATTCATGATCACCAATTCTGTTTCCATCGTTGCTTGGAGGATAGCGGTATTGCGCCAATCGCCACAGAAGTATAATGACCCCTGTGGTTTTAATTTCGCACAAACTTTATGAAACCAAGATTCTAGGTAGCTACGATATGCTTCATTATTTCGTGCATTGAAACTTAGCCCATTATAATCTTTGGAGAGGTTATATGGAGGATCAAGTATAATTAGATCTGCAATCTGGTTAGGGATATAGTCTAAAATATCGAACAAGTCAGTATTGAAGACGCGATCAATCCAATCCGTGGAATGAAAATTGGGAGGATCAACCAAAATTTCACGCTGTAATAATTCACGCTCTTCCTGAGTAAGCGTAATAGTTCTATTATTCTTTGCGCGTATGTTTTTCTCCATAATACAATCTATCTGATCTGCGGCTCTATAACAAAAATTGAAACTTCGCACAATTCCCTATCTTGGAACTTAATTTGTCAACCGTTTATCAGTAAACGACAACAAACGCACTTTTAACACTTAACTCTTCACTTTTAACTGAAAACGCGATCCCCCCGCTAATAAGCGCTATTTTACTGCAATTGTATAACAAAAAAAGGGGCAAACCACGTGGTTCGCCCCTTTTTATCTATGTATTATGCTCTTATTTCAATAGACTTTTGAACACATCGTTCTGTGCAAATTTGATGAACTCAACGTCCTTCGCTGCACGAGTCTTGTAGGTAGCATCCATTTGGATTGCTGTACGCAGGTTGTCTAATAACATCTTTTCATCCTGAGTACGAGCACCAATGATCGCTAAACCATAATATGCTTTTGCCGTCTTGAGGTCTGAGAATACATTTTTAGCAGGAGTATTACGATCTGTTAACAGGAGCGCCAAACCTTGGTTAAACTGATTCGTGCCTGTCAAATAATCTACTGCTGCTTGATACTCACCACTCAGGATAGCGCAAGCGCCCATATTGGCACGTACGGCTGTACCCGCATCGGTAGCGCGCACAAAGTATTTTTGTGCTTCTTCTACGTTACCATCTACCATGGCTAAAACGCCCAAGTTATTCAATACATGCGGATTCTTGTCATCAAGACTTTGTGCCTTTTGCAGTTGCTCGCGTGCTTCATTGAACTTAGTCTGCTGTAAATAGATGCAAGCTAAATTGTTATAAGCACGGAGGCTCTGGTACTTTTCAGCCAGCTGTTTGTACATAGACTCGCGCTTTGCTACATCTTTTTCAACTTCGCAAGCATAGAAAGCCTCGTTTTCAGAAAGCTCAAGTAACTTACCATCAGCTACTAACTGTAGAATTTCTGCATCCGTACGTCCTACAACTTTGTAGGTTGCTACCATTTGTGAACGGCGGAGTTTTGGTAAAATCTTTTCAGCAACTACGGTAAATACTTTCCCTAAGTTGTGCATTTCGCGGTTGCGAACATCGGGGTCAGTGTACATCGAAAGAACTCGTATGATGAGGTCTTTATCTTCGATGTTCGACTCTTCCATCATCTTCTTAAAGCCATCCCAGTCAGTCGCCGTCTCATCTATCGAGATCGCGTCGGTCTTAGCAATCTTGTTCTTCTTCAGCTGACCTTGCAACCAGTTCTGCGCACTCTTACCACGTCCCTTAGAAAGATCATTGTTCAATGCTACAGGACCATCTGGCGAAGCGTAAGATTTGATCGAGAAACCTTGCAATTCTGCGCGCTCATCGGCACTCATTTCTTGAATAGCCTGTTGCAGCGCCTTGATGTCATCTGTTGTTAACGCACCTGGACGCACCTCCATTTTCTGGATGTCGTACATGATCTGACCGTTTTTCTGCACGTCGTGTGTACGTACATAGTTGCTCGGCATCCAAGTGGGCGATGCGAGCAGATCAGCCAACTGCTGCGTCTCGTTCACACCTACACCAAGTTTGAAAGCAGCATCGAACGGCACTTTCTTATCCTTGTAGTAAAGGGTGAGACGCAATTCTAACTCCGACTTCATCATCTCGGGCTTATACTCGAACTTGAAATCGTGGGAGTAAACGCCACCAAGGTCTGAGTTAATCACCGTGTAATTCTCGGTAACGTCCTCGCCTTGATAAATTTTGGAAGGTAGTACCAACTCTCCGCCTTCATACTTCAAGACTGGAGTAAGTTCCAGTTTTGCCTTCTTGTTGAAGTACTTCGGGGGGAAAGTGCCCTTAATTTTACCTTCAACCGTCTTGCCTTTCAGTACAAGCGGATTCGGATCCATCTTAGGCAGTGCCTCTTGTGGCACATTCTTCATCTTCTCTGGGTTGTCGCACCCTACGAGCACTACAGACATGCTCAATGCCAATGCGGCCGCAACCAAACCAATTCTACTCATCATCTTTGGGTTTATGCATTCAACCAACTATCGTAACCAATCGCAAATCTAATACAATTTTAAGTTTCCGAACTCTTCCGAGTCTTTTGTCTTGTCTTTCAGTTTTTTAAGCTATCATCATACTCTGTCGCCACCTTTAGAATTTCGGCGTATAACCCATATTGTACAGTATAAACGAGTACATGTCTGCCAATTCTGCAATGGCGAGCGCCGTGGGCTTACCAGCTCCGTGACCAGCACGCGTCTCGATGCGTACCAACTTAGGCGCTCCTTTCGGTTGCGCATATTGCAGCTGGGCGATATATTTGAATGAGTGCGCGGGGACTACGCGGTCGTCGTGATCGCCCGTCATCACCAGTACGGCTGGATAAGGCACATCGGTGCGAATGTTGTGAAGCGGTGAGTACGCATAAAGGTACTTAAAGCTCGCTTCCGAGTCCTCGCTTGTACCGTAGTCACCCGCCCATGCCCAACCGATGGTGAATTTCTGATAGCGCAACATATCCATTACCCCAACCTGCGGAATGGCAACTTGGAAAAGATCGGGACGTTGATTTGTCACTGCACCTATCAACAAACCGCCGTTTGAGCCCCCTTGAATAGCCAACATTTTTGAGGAGGTGTACTTCTCGGTAATCAGATATTCGGCGGCAGAAATAAAGTCGTCAAATACATTTTGCTTTTTTAGCTTCGTACCCGCCTCATGCCAGCTCTCGCCATATTCTCCTCCGCCACGCAAATTTGCGATGGCATAAACGCCACCTTGTTCAAGCCAAGCGAGACGCGAGGTACTAAACCAAGGCGTTAGACTGATATTGAACCCTCCGTAACCATATAGAAGCGTGGGGGTTGTTCCATCTTTCTTAATGTCCGTACGATGTACAATAAAAATGGGGATCTTAGTCCCGTCCTTGCTTGCATAGAATTGCTGTTCTACGGTATACTTGGAGAAGTCAAAATCAAATTTCGGACGGAATATTTCTTTCGTTTCGCCCGTATTTACATCGCACGAATAGACAACAGACGGTATAGTGAAGGACGAAAAATTGTAAAACATGAGGGAGTCTTCCATACGCCCAGACAGAGCGCCGACAGAGCCAAATGTTCCCAAATCAATATCGCGGAGCTTTTCGCCCTCTAAAGAGTAAATGGCAAGACGCGAAGCGGCATCTACCATGAAAGTCGCTGCGAACTTACCGCCTGCCATCTTGACGCCATCTAGTACAGACTCTTGCGCGGGGATAACATCTTGCCAGTTCGCCTTTGACGGATTTTTGAGGTCAACCTTGATGAGACGGTAACGTGGAGCTTGATCATTAGTAACAAAGTAGGCGATGTTACCAACATTCCCAACGAAGGAATAGGAGTACTTGAAGCCTTCCATAATTTGTCGGAGCTCCCCATTGGTGCGGAGATCTTTCACAAAAAGCGAATTCCCATCGGTTGATTCCGTCTCACCAATAAAAAGAAAATTCTCATCGTCAGACGTGATCCCGAAGACGTTGCGAAGCGGAGCCTCTTTGTCTTCAAACACTAGGATATCATTCGCCTGTGATTCGCCTATCTTATGGAAGTAAAGTTTATGGTATTCGTTGATATTACTTAACTCTTTTCCTGCTTCGGGCGCGTCATAACGACTGTAATAAAAACCATCGCCTCGCCAAGCGATAGATGAGAATTTTACCCATCGCAGCTCGTCAGAAAGCTTTTCGCCCGTTGCCATGTCAAGGACATAGATTGTATTCCAATCCGAACCAGCATCTGCTATTGCGTAAGCCAAGTATTTGGAATCGTGAGATATAGATGTACTGGAGAGCGCCACCGTACCATCGGTTGATAATTTGTTGGGGTCTAAGAGTACCCGCTCCGCACCATTCAGCGAATCTTTTACGTAGAGAACACTCTGATTGCTGAGCCCTTCTTTACGGAAGTAGGTATAGTAACGCCCCGAGAAGGACGGCACGGATTCTACATCAAAATTGAAAAGTTGGCTAATACGCTCTCGGAGTTGCGACCGAAAGGGGATCTGCGCAAGGTAAGAATTCGTTAATGCGTTCTGTGCCTCTACCCACTGCGCTACCTGTTTTGTAGTGTCATTTTCAAGCCAACGATAGGGATCAGCTACCTCCATCCCGAAATACGAGTCTTTTACCTCCTCTCGTACCGTTTCAGGATACTGCAGACCACTACTGCAAGCTCCGCCAAGGAGGGCTGTCGCCGAAAGCATAGCTAGAAAAATTTTTTGTTTCATCTGTTTATATGATTAATACTTCCCCACTGAAGGGCTCTTTATCGCCTAATTGTCTGCATTTACTTCACGTATACGTATACTAAACACTGAATGTTAGTTTCTCTGCGCCGAAGTATTCAAAATAGTTTCGTTATCTAATTTCACTAAGACGTTTGCAAGTTAAGCAAAAAGGAACTTGTATAACAGCTTGAATTGCTTTGCTAATTGGGAAAAAGGAAAATAACCGTTTTAGCGCATTACGTGTCAGCAGGCACAATATCCTTGATATTGAACTGTGTAATGGGAGGCGAATAAAAGTTGTTACGTTCTATCGAGAAACAGATATTGAACGGTTGCCTCTGTACCAGCGGGAGCGAGTCGGCTTGTTGGTAGGCAATGCCCGTAAAACAGAAACGCGCGTTCTGTTGCGCTACGAGCAATTTTAAATGTTCGTGATTACGACCAAAAAGACGCGCATCAGGGTCGGGACGAAGATTTAAGAGGGCAAACGTGGGAGCAGGATTCCCTGGCCCGAAGGGGGCAAAAGATTCCAGCGTGTGAAGAAAATCACTAGTCAGATCAGAGAAGTGGAGTAAAGCATCTATCTCTACTATCGGCTTTTCTTGCCCCAGAGTGATCTTACGAGCCACCACTTGTTCAAAGCGTGCCTTAAAGCTTTCGATCTTGTCAGGCATCATGGTAAGTCCTACAGCCTGCTTATGACCTCCGTAGCTTTCAAGAAGATCGGCACATTCGCTAATAGCATCGTAGATATCAAAGCCAACCACAGAGCGTGCAGAGCCAGATACCATACCATTTGTCTCGGTCAGCACCACCGTCGGGCGGTAATACATGTCTACCAAGCGGCTGGCCACAATGCCGAGCACGCCTTTGTGCCAACTCCTATTGAAAAGGAAAGTAGATTTACTAAATTGCTGCGTAGCATCGCTCGCCAGTAAGTGCAGAGCTTCGCTCGTCACGCGTTGGTCTACGCTCTGACGTTTTATGTTGCTAGAGTTGATAATCTGTGCATACAGGTTGGCTGTCTCTGCATCGGGCGAGGTGAATAATTCTACGGCAATGCTCCCGTTCAGCATACGTCCTGCGGCATTGATACGCGGTCCGAGACGGAAGATAATATCCTGAATATTGATCTCGCGATCACCGATACCCGCTACCTGTTCTAAGGCTTTTATGCCTAGCGAGGGGTGTGCATTGAGACGTCGTAAGCCATGAGTGACAAAAATACGATTCTCATCGACTATCTCTACCAGATCTGCCGCAATGCTTATCGCCAATAAATCTAGGTGTTGTACCAAATCTGCAAAAGGTAACCCTTTGCGAATCGTTAAAGCTTGTAACAGTTTGAAACCTACGCCTGCACCCGAGAGGCATTTGCAAGGGTAATTACATCCTGGTTGCTTAGGGTTAAGGATCGCATAGGCACGTGGGATGGTTTCGTCGGCAAAATGGTGGTCGCAAATTATAAAATCTACCCCCAGCTCATTAGCGAGCTCAATTTCATTGTACGCTTTTATACCACAGTCCAGTGCTATTACGAGCGAATAACCACTGCTTGCCGCATAACGTACGCCGAGCTCCGAGATGCCGTACCCTTCGTGATATCGATCGGGGATATAAATCCCGACATCTACGCCTAATTCCCCCAAGTAACGATAGACAAGAGAAACCGACGTCGTACCATCAACATCGTAGTCGCCGTAGACAAGTACACGCTCGTCTTTTTCTATTGCTTCGGAGAGACGCTCCACGGCGCGCTCCATGTCCTTCATAAGGAACGGATCGTGAAGGTCACTTAGGCTGGGCGCAAAAAACGCCGCGATGCGATGGCAAGAATCTATTCCACGTTCTAAGAGCAAGTCTACAAAGAGCGGAGAGAGCTCACATTGCTTGGCGAGCTTGTCTCTTAATTCTTGGTGTGCATTGTGCGTCTGGAAATGCCAGACTTTTGCTTTCGTCATAGTTCGGTATCGCACCCCTCCTTTGTGCCATACGTGAAATGCAATTCGTATGCCAGATGTTGGAGGAGTGAATCTTTTACCGAAGCCAGATCTACGGGGTGGGTAAGTTCTTGTTGCATAGAGGTTACACCTCTATCGGTAAAGCCACAAGGATTAATCTTTGTAAAGTATGCCAACTGCGGCTGCACGTTGAGTGCAAGTCCATGTGTAGTAATACCACGGCTGACATGTATACCTAATGCACAAATTTTGCGAAGCGGGCGCGTAGGACTAACGCTGAGCCATACGCCAGGCGCATCGTCTAGTAGGCAAGTCTCTATCAGATAGGAGGCTAGCGTTGCCATTACGGCGCGTTCTAGACATTCTACGTATTGCCGAGCGCCTATACGAAGCGTAGGAAGGTGAGCTATAAAATAAACTACCAGTTGCCCAGGTCCGTGATAGGTTATATCGCCCCCACGGTTCGTACGGTAAAGGTTCGGAGTACCCTCAGTCCCTGTTTCGGTTAGGAGATTTGAGAGTTTACCATGCAGTCCCAATGTATAAACAGAGGCGTGCTCCCCTATGAACAAATAGGCGCAATGTGCAGTGCCCGTGGCAGTCAATTGGCGGAGAACGGCATTGTAGGCGACCTGTTGCTCCTGCATGGCACGTTCGTAGTTAGCGGAGAGAGGACGGATTTCTACCTGTATATTATCGCGTTCTATCACTTTTAGGAGAGGTTTTAGTAGGTGACTAGAGAATTCCACAAGCCGCTAATGCTTGCTCTGCATGAAACGAAGAGCGTACTAACGGTCCTGCCTCTACGTAGCGGAAGCCACGACTACGAGCCTCGTCCGCCAGCTCGGCAAATTCGGAGGGGGAAACATAACGCCGTACGGCGGCATTTGCCCTGCGTGGTTGGAGGTATTGCCCAATGGTGAGTATTTGGCAGTTTACAGAACAGAGATCGTCCATCGTGGCGAGAACCTCCGCTTGCGATTCTCCTAATCCTAGCATAATGCCAGACTTGGTTAAACCACCCGCTAAGGCTATCCGTTCGAGTACTTGAAGTGAGTATCTATATTCTGCCCGAGAGCGTACTGTGGGGGTAAGACGTTCTACGGTCTCTATATTGTGGGCGAGAATCGCGGGTTTAGATTCTATTACGTGTTCTAAAGCGCCCGTTTTGCCCATAAAATCGGGTAATAGGACTTCTATGGTTGTCTTCGGGCTTGTGACACGAATAGCCTCAATTGTGCGTACCCAATGCGCTGCACCGCCGTCGGGAAGATCATCACGATCCACCGAGGTGAGAACAACATGCTTTAACAT
>CAJPTS010000001.1 GCA_905373625.1 Bacteroidia bacterium | reverse complement strand
CATTATGGCTAAGTAAGATCCACTTCCCCGAGGAAAAAAGATAAGGGCCAAAAAACGGCGTACTACTTAACGGATTTTTTACTGCCACAAAACCACTCAGCAAGTACGCACACGGATGACAATGCACAACGCCTAAAGAGAAATTGATACCAGGCGCGATGTGCTTTACTTCCACCTCATTTGCTATTCGGAGAAGCTGTAAGGGGGGAAGCCCACGAAAAAGAGGAATATGCGTGGCGAGAAAGTGCGCGTCGATCATTTTTGTGACTAATGTCAAAAAATTAAAAGAAATCTTCTTTCGTAGCCCTCGTTAGAGAAACAACCAAAGTTGCCCGCCGTTAATGATACGAGAAGATATACTAATGGCGACAGAAGAGGTTGTGAACAAAGAGCAAGCAGAACAGCCAGCGGAGGTCTGTTCTGTGGAGGAGATCGTCTCCCTATTTCAAGATGTGGATAAAAAAATACAAGATCTGCACCAGTGTTCTGCGGACGACTTTTTAGGTCTCAACGCCAAGTTCAAGAACTTCTACAAGGAGTCTAAAAGTGTATCTGCCGATGCTGCCAATCTTTTAGCACTGTTCTCCCACGAACAAAATGAACAACTCAAAGAGGAACTTACTGCGGGACGCACCGAGTTACAACTGAGTTTGGACTCTATGAAGGAGCAACAGTACGAAACACTTCGTTTGGTACATGACCTTCAGGACGCGATGAGCGCCTACCTATACCCGCTCCGCCATATTAACAATGAGTTCGGAATTCTAAATATGGAGCTCATAGCTCTAGAAGTAAGCTTTCGTACCCCATTGTTACAGAACAATTTTGACTCGGCGGGTTTCCAACAGATGATCCGCGACTGGGAAGACTTCGTCTATGACATCACAGAGACGAAAAAGCTTAGCCAGAATTTTCTACAAGAGTGCGAATACTCCCTGCATCATATAGAGCTCATTGGAGGGCGCGGGTTACGCAGCCTCGTAACGCTAACCGAGCTCACAGAACAGGGTTTAGTGCTCTTTGATGCCAAGCAAAAGGAATCTAACCTGAATCTGCCAGCCATCCGTGCGAAAAGTGATAGCGTGGCAAAGAGTATCGCAGACGTCATTACCAGCTTACAGTATCAGGATATCATCCGCCAAAAAATGGAGCACATCCAGCAGGCGCATATCAAGCTGTTAGATGACCTTATGCAGATAAACCTAGAAGCGTCCACCAATGCGTGGACACAGGTACTGGTACAGGTTCGAGACATCTCTACCCTGCAAGCCGCACAGCTTCTTGCCACAAATAAGGAATACCAAGCCGCGATCGAAGCTATTGCGCTGCATTTCCGTACCATTGCAAAGGAGATGACATCGGTGGCATCGATTTGTCGGAGCACGATGAATGATAACGACGACCGCGAGCAGCGCTCCACTATTACAGATCTTGTAGATCGGTTCAAACGCGCTGACGCCCTCTTGGCACGTGTGCTAGAAGTCTTCCCCGAATGTAGCCGCGAGGTGGGGCTTATACGAGACGGCGCTGCGATGTTACAAAAACGTATCGGCACTCATGTCGAGACTTTTTTCCGTCTCTCTACGCAAGTAGAGGTAATGTTAACCCCCTATCGGAAGACCCTCGGGCGTCACTTTGAGCATTACATGCTACAAGTGGACGAGATGCTGACCACCATGCGTCGGAATATGGAAAGCGTCAGCGTACAAAATGCCATCTTGTTAAAGAGTATAGACGGTCTCGGACGCTATGCCAAGAAACTCGCCGAGAGCGAATTGCTGTGGGATTACGTTCAGCTCAACGTAAAACGCTCACATTCCCTCTCCGAGCGCCTGCTCTCTACAGAACAAGAGAGTAATCAGCTCCTCAAGAAGATTGAAGCGACGTGCCGCTCCATCTCCGACGAGACGCAGTCTGCACTCGCGGCAGTCCGTTATTACGACTTCTTTGAAAATGTAATAGCCGAGATCGTACGCGGTCTCTCTTCCATGAGCTCTCGGATCTGTGCCGAGGTGGATGTGGCTGAACATGGCGATATGAGCGCCGTGCGCGACCTCTACACCATGGAAAGTGAACGAAAAATACACGACCAGTTCACGGGCGGAAGCGACGAGAGTGAGGAAGCTGCGCCCGACGATGACTTGGAGTTGTTCTAGAATAAATAATACACGAGAAAGAATATGAAGACGGCAAAGCTAGACATGTCTGACGGAAAGAAGAAGGGCAGCGGTGCGCTTTTGTTGCAAGGGAATTTGTCTCTTGACAACATCGAGCAGATCGTGCGCTTCTTTCGTGAGGCGGCTGATAAATATAAACGTCTATCAGTAGAACTAAAAGAAGTAAGCACCATAGATTTGGGCTTCTTACAGTTGTTGTGGAGCTTGGAAAACGCCATGCAGGAGCGCGGCGAGGCACTTGAAGTCAAGATTACGCTCCCCGACGAGCTGGAGCAATTGATGCGTAATACTGGTTTTTCACGTTGGTTGGGCTCAGCGGCCTCGGCCACGAAATAAAAGAATACGATGCCAAAGAAGATTTTGATAGTAGACGATTCTGAGAGCATTCGCGAGGTCGTGAGTTTTACCTTGGAAAACGAAGGCTTCGAGGTACTGGTGGCCAACGATGGCACGGATGCCCTTAAATACCTTGACGGGCGTGAGATCGATATGATTATTACCGACCTACACATGCCCGAGATGGACGGCATTACGCTCATTAAGCACGTGAGAGCCATGGAAGCCTATCAGCGCATCCCGATTCTGTTCCTTACAACCGAGTCGCAGACTGCGAAGAAGATGGAGGCGAAGGAAGCAGGGGCGACAGGGTGGATTATTAAACCTTTTGTGCCTGCAAAACTCATTGCAGCACTCCAAAAAGTTCTTCGCTGATGGACGCTAGTTTGGATAATTTCAAGAAGAAATTCATCGAGGAGGCGGTAGACCTCATTGATGACCTAGAAAAGGCGGTTCTCGAGCTCGAGGACAACACCCACGACGCCGACATCGTGCAGCGGATCTTCCGCATCATGCATACTCTCAAGGGGAACAGTAGCATGTTCGGCTTCGAGCAGATCGATCGTTTTACCCATCACATGGAAACGATTTATGATCAGGTGCGAAGCAATCAGCGAGAGGTCACCCAAGCTACGCTCGACGTCACACTCCGTTCGGTAGATCACCTTAAGAATTTGCTAGACGAGGCGGGGAACGAGAGTGCTGCGCTCATGCAAGAACAAGAAGCGCTTATGCAACAAATGGACGCTATAATAGAGGGGCGATCCGTTCCCACTGAAAAGAAACCTGCCCCCGCAGAAGCGCCAAAAAAAGCAGGTACTGCTCCTACGCAACCAGCCGCGGCTGACGAGGACAAAGGAGCATTTGAGACCTTCTTCATCCGCTATGCGCCTGTTACAGACATCTTTAATAATGGGACGAACCCGCTCTACCAAGTAGACGAGGTGCAAGCGTTGGGAAAGGCTAAAATTAAGGTGCACTTTGAAAAAATCCCCCCACTCGCCGAGATTGAGCCTTCGTTCTGCTACACTTCTTGGGAGATTATCCTCGCGACCGATAAGGGGCAGAATGCCATCGATGACGTCTTTATCTTTGTAGAGAGTGATTCGGATCTGAAAATTGAGCGCTTAGAGAGCGGCAATCTGTTAGATAATACCCGCTTTGTAGCAGATCTGGAAGATCTGTGGGCTAAACAGACCGAGCCAGACCTAGAGGCGATCCGCAAAATCCTCCCATCTAAGGTTGAGCCTGCGCAAGTGGAAACTACCGCAACGGCTGCTCCCGCCACACGGCAAAATGCGGCTAAAAATGTTGCCATTTCTTCTATACGCGTTGCCTCTGAAAAGCTCGACGAGTTAATGAATCTCGTCTCAGAGCTGGTAACAACGCAAGCGCGCCTCACTCTTTTTGCCGAGGAGAACGATTTGCCAGGACTAACCGTCATCTCAGAGAACGTGCAAAAGTTAAGTCGGCAACTGCGCGACATAGCATTTAGCATAGTGCTCATCCCGATCGAAAATCTTATTACACGTTTTCATCGTCTGGTGCGTGATCTGTCACAGGGCTTAAACAAAGACGTCCGCTTTATTACAGAAGGTGCAGATACTGAGCTAGATAAGACAATTATAGAGGGACTTGCAGATCCGCTATTACATATTCTCCGCAATAGTCTGGATCACGGTATCGAAGATGCTGCCACACGCGAGAAGATGGGGAAACCGCGTCAGGGTACTGTCAGACTAAAGGCCTTTTATTCGGGCACAAATGTTCTGATACAGGTATCGGACGACGGCGCTGGGATTGATCCCGTGGCCGTGCATAACAAAGCGGTGGAAAAAGGTATAATAGCTGCCGACCGGAAGCTCTCTAAACGCGAGACCCTCGATCTGGTCTTCATGCCTGGCTTTAGTACCGCCAAAAGCGTTACCGACGTGTCAGGACGCGGCGTAGGCATGGACGTGGTAAAACGTAAGATCTCAGAATTACGCGGCGAGGTAGAAATAGACTCAGAACGCGGCGTGGGTACGACCATTACAATCAAGTTACCTCTCACGCTCTCGATTATTGACGGGCTGCTGGTCAAGGTAGACGAGACCTCGTACGTAATCCCGCTCTCGGCGGTAGATAAGATCTACGCCGTAGAACACACAAAGGTGGTAAATCAGTTCAACGACGTAGTGGTACTAGATGGTAAGCAGATCCCCTTCTTCAATTTGCGTAAGGAGTTTAACCTGCCCGAGACCTCGCTTACCATGGAGCAGGTGATCGTGGTACACTTTGAAGAGCGGAAAGTCGGCTTCGTCGTAGATACGGTGGTTGGCGAATACCAAGCAGTGTTGAAACCTCTCGGGCGGCATTACAAGAACCAAGATATGATCTCGGGCGCTACAATACTGGGCGATGGTACGGTGGCACTGGTGATGGATACGAATAGAATAATCAAGCACTTCACGGCAAAAGAAGAGTTTAGCATGGGTGCTGTTCAGATGGGGCATGAGGAGAAATAATAACAATCGTTGAGAAGATGAGTGACACGAATATTGCGAAGATAACGTCTTACTTGACGTTTAAGTTAGGCGACGAGGAGTTTGCAGCACACGTGAGCAAGGTGCTGAACATATTGGAAATGACCAAGATAACCGAGGTTCCGAAGTCTCCCAATTATATGACGGGAGTCATAAACCTCAGGGGTTCCGTACTGCCCGTGATCGATACCCGCATAAAGTTCGGTATGACGCCCACGGAGTATAGCCCGAGCACGTGTATCGTGGTTATGGACATCGACCTAGAGGGTGAGTCTGTACACGTCGGCGCATTGGTAGACTCGGTTCAAGCCGTCATAGAGATTGAGCACGACCAGATTATGCCGCCACCGTCTCTGGGCAACAAATACCGTTCGGAGTTCATAGAAGGAGTGGCAAACATCAATGACAAGTTTATCATGATCTTGAACATGGACGAGGTATTTAGTAGCGAAGATCTGATAGACCTGACCAACAAGACGTTGGAATCAGAGTCACTTGTAAAGGACAGTGTTGAAACCTCAGCCGCACCCGAAGCTTAGACGTTAACCGCCGTAAAGGAAGAGGGCAAATATGCCAGATCACGATCAGCTACTGACCTTCCCGAGCAGCTACCGAGCGCAGTTGAGCGACGCGGAGTTCGCACGCCTGAGTGCCTTTATCTACAACGTCGCGGGTATTAAAATGCCACCTGCAAAACGCATTATGCTACAAAGTAGGTTGCAGAAACGACTGCGAGAGCTACAAATGGACTCGTTCAAGGAGTACATCGAGTATCTGATGAGCGAGCGCGGCAAGCAAGAAGAGCTTATACAGATGCTAGACGTGGTGAGTACGAATAAAACGGACTTCTTTCGCGAACCCGTGCATTTTGACTTCCTACGCGATACGGTTCTGCCTGCACACTACGGTGAGGCTGGAGCACGACCCATCAAGATTTGGAGCGCAGCGTGCTCTAGTGGCGAGGAGCCTTATACCATTGCCATGACAATTGCCGAATACTGCCGAACGAAAGGCGTTCTGCATGACTATAGCATCATGGGTACCGACCTAAGCACTAAAGTGCTGAAGATGGCGGAGAATGCTGTTTATAAGATGGATAAGGTTGAGGGACTGCCGATAGATATCTTGCACCGCTATTTTCTCCGCAGTAAGGATCGAGAGAACCCCACGGTGCGGGTTGTGCCCGAGTTACGAAGACACGTCAAGGTGCAGCGCATGAACTTTATGGACGAGACGTATTCTATCAACGAGGTCTTTGATGTTGTCTTCTGTCGTAACGTCCTGATTTATTTTGATCGGCAAACACAAGAAAAAGTAATTGGCAAATTGTGCACAAAGCTTAAACAAGGGGGCTACTTCTTTCTCGGGCACTCAGAGTCTATTATGAACATGACGCTCCCCTTGCAACCCGTACGCCCCACCATATTTCGGAAGATATAAAGCGAAAAAGATAGTAACGAATGGACAATCAGTCGAACGACAAGATAGATGGCGAAGTTTGTACGCGCCTCTCAGATACCGAACTGCTCGAGGAGCTGCGTCGCCGTATCACGCGCAATAACCAGACCGTAGAAGAGCTCACGGTTCTGAATGCCGAGTTGCGCCACGTCAACCAGAAGTTGGAGGAGTCGGAATCGCTCAAAAGTCACTTTATAAGCAATATCACGAATGAAATCATGAACCCCTTTACCTCCATCTTGGGGCTCTCACGCGCGATCCTCTCGGTAGATAAAGAGGCATGGAAGAAGGTGATTCAGATGGTGGCGCTGATACATGCCGAGGCTTTTAGTCTAGACTTTCAGTTCCGAAATATCTTTTTCGCGGCGAAGATAGAGGCAGGCGAGCAATCGCCCGAAGTACTCAACGTAGATATCCTCGCCCTTGTAGACGGACTGTTAGATAGTTTCCGTTACGAGCTTCGTAAAAAACGCCTGATGGTAAATTTCAAAGATACCAGCCCGTCAAAAGAAGCGGGAATGGCGTTCAAAACAGATCCGCTTTACGTGAAACTCATCATGGCCAACCTTCTGAACAATGCCATAAATTTTAGCTATGAAAATGGCGTTATAGACCTTACGCTAAACATAGAAAACGGGGTGTTGACTTTTGACGTCAAGGACTACGGCGTGGGCATCGCGGAAGACAGACAGAAGATAATATTTGATCGGTTTGCACGAGGCGACAATGGTATCAACTCGGTTAATAGGGGGCACGGCTTGGGGCTCTCTGTTAGTAAAGCCATTTTAGACCTCTTGGAAGGCTCAATCACCGTCGAGAGCGAATTGGGGAAAGGAGCACTATTTGTTGTTCGCATCCCCGAATCTGAACTCCCTGTAGAAGGCTATGCTGCGGAGAGTAATGAGATCTTTTTTGACGAAGAATCCTTCTAAGCATGCCAGCACGCGAGACGCACTTTTTATATCCTGCCGCGCTTTTTGCCAGTAAGGATCCTGTGACCGTTTCGACGATTCTCGGCTCCTGCGTGGCCGTTTGTCTTTTCGACAAGAGCAAGAATATCGGGGGCATAAATCATTTCATGCTCCCTCTTTGGAATGGACAGGGACTGGAGAGTCCTAAGTACGGCAATATCGCCATCCGGAAATTGCTACAAAAATTAGAATCGCTCGGTTGCAGAAAGGAAGATCTTATTGCGAAGATTTTTGGTGGAGGCGAGGTCATAGAAACGGGCACACATTTCCAAATCGGTGCACGCAATATCCAAACAGCCGAGGAGGAGCTTAAAGCGCTAGGTATCCCCATAGTTGCACGGAGTACAGGGGGCAAAAACGGACGGAAGTTAGAGTTTGACACAGAGACTGGCGCTGTGCGCCAACGCCTAATACAAAAGTCTATGTAGCGCTGATGGCTAAACTACGTGTGCTTATTGTGGACGACTCTGCCGTCGTCCGACAGACGCTGGCTGAGATTATTAACTCTGACCCGCAGCTAGAGGTGATGGCTACGGCAGCTGATCCCTTCTTTGCTGCACAGCGCATAGCGGAGGAAGTCCCCGACGTAATTACTCTCGATGTGGAAATGCCACGCATGGATGGCTTGACCTTTCTGCGAAAGATTATGAGCCAACACCCGATCCCCGTGGTAATTATCTCCAGTCTTACTGAACAAGGGACTATTACAGGTATGAAAGCCCTAGAACTGGGCGCTGTGGAAATTATTACAAAGCCACAGATGAACACGCGGCAGTTCATAGAAGAGTCTCGTATAAAGATCTGTGATGCCATTAAAGCGGCATCTTATGCCCGCATGCGACGTCAGCGCGTGATTGTAGAACCACACCATGTAGGACCAAAATATTCTGCCGACGCGATTCTACCTGCTGGCATGCCTAGCACCAGCATGATTAAGACTACCGAGCTTGTTGTGGCCGTGGGCGCTTCTACGGGTGGAACGGAGGCATTGACGGTATTCTTAAAACAAATGCCCGTGGATTGTCCTGGCATTGTGATAGTGCAGCACATGCCCGAGAAGTTTACAACTTCGTTTGCCAAGCGCTTGGACGAAATTTGTAATATTACGGTCAAAGAAGCCTCAAATAACGACGCAGTACTACGTGGGCAGGCTCTCATAGCACCAGGGAATTTTCACGTTCTGCTGAAGCGCTCTGGAGCGAAATATTACGTCGAGACACGCGAGGGGCCACTGGTAAATAGACACCGCCCTTCTGTAGATGTGTTATTTCGTAGTACAGCACGCTATGCTGGGGCTAACGCCATCGGGGTGATTATGACAGGAATGGGCGATGACGGTGCAAAAGGGCTACGCGAAATGAAGGATGCGGGCGCACGCACTATTGCACAAGACGAGCAGAGCTGCGTGGTATTTGGTATGCCCAAAGAAGCCATCAAACTCGGTGCTGCGGATAAGATCCTACCCCTTGATAAAATCGCCTCAGAAGTACTACGTTTGGCAAAGAGCTAAGAACCAAACGCTTCACATTCGCAGTACTATATTTTTAGCCTTACGTACCATTATGTAGGCAAACAATGGCAGGTGTAAACCGAATTTTTCGCAAACTTCTACGTTATATTTTTGCCCATGATAGGCATACTATTTGTGCCCTATTTCGTGTTTAAGAGTAGTCCTGTCTTATAAATTACATTCAAATGAAACGCAAATTCATATTATTTGTCACTTTAATCGGCGTGTTCTTTTTTCTAACTCGCGAAGCTAAAGCACAGTACCACTATGATTTAGGGCTAGGGGTTAAGGTAGGCTCTCCGTGGATGAGTGGGACTATCAAATATTTTTTGAACGACGCCTCTGCTCTTGAAGGTCTCGTACACGTTGGCAATTTTGGTTTTGGCATGACGGCTCTATACGAACATCACTTCATAATAGGCGGTCTGCCAGGTTTGCGATGGTATATTGGAGGAGGAGCGCACCTTGCCTTTCAGACGAGCGACGGCTATAATCCGTTTACTGGGCTGCCCCGCGCAAATAAAGCTTACGCGGGCATAGATGCTGTAGGTGGTGTGGAGTATGTTTTTGAAAAAGTACCAATTGCGATCGGGGCAGATGTGAGTCCCATCATCAACTTTGCTGGTAACGTGCACGGTTGGTGGAATGCGGGAACGTATATCCGCTATACATTTAAGTAGGCTGCCCTTGTGTTTATTTTAGCCCACGCTTATCTTACTCTTTTTGTATACGAAGCGTCACGCCCCCGTAAAACGCATTGCCAACCTCAAATACGTGCTGAATACCTACATGCGGCGCTGCGACTAAGACAAACGCATTTTGCCATTTGTAGCCCCAGTCCAGTTGCAATTCTGCCTCTACGCGTGATGCTTCTGAGAGTGCCAGTGTCGGTAACAAAAAGGTTGACTTCAACGGATCGCGTACGTGGCGCGAAAAGTTTCGTTCACTAGCGATCTGCATCTGCCACGTACCACGCAACTGAATAGCGAACCAATAAGCGTGCTCACGTAACCAATAACCAAGCTCTAAATCGGTACGCCAGTAAGTGTTTCGGTATCGATTCTCTGGGTTCTCATACTTACTTCTGTACAAGCCATACCCTCCCCACAGACTCCCCCAAGCGTAGCCTCGCCCTATCGGGTGCTCGCTGGCAAGGCTAATGCCCATTAAGCGCGTAGCATTCGTATACATGGGCGATGAGAATAGACGCTCGTAGCGCTTATTGCCGCGGCGTCCCACCGAATCGTAAAAATGCTCCACCCCCGTTCTATTCTGCAATAGAATGTCAGCTAAAAGCTCAGTAGTATATTCCCCTAACTCTTTTCTATAACCTAAGCGTGCACGCAAGTCCTGACGCTCTAGGGAAGCTGCTGCCCAATACGCTTTGTCTGCATGCGATGCCCAGCGGTGCGCTCCATGTACATCGGCAACAAAACCGTCATCGCGCGCAGCAACTTGCAGTCCTGCTGCCACTTGTCCCGTCTTGTTATCAAAAGAAATAGACTCGGAAACAAAGGTTCTATCCCAATTCCAAAGCCCAAAACCTAGATGACGGTAAAAAGGCTGCTCACCACTCTGCGAATGAAGTTCATTCCACTGCCAATAGTGCGTGAAAGACGCCCATTGCCCTAACCAATAGTCATCTACCCAAATATAGACGCCCTCGCGCAAAGCGAATTCTACTCCTTTTGTTTGAAGCCGTATCTCTTTTTTTGCATACCGCTCTTGAGCTCGGAACTTGCCCGCAACACCAAAGACCCATTGGCGCGTCCTCCAAATATGCCCGAAGGATAGACAAGCTTCTCGCTCTGTAGCAGCACTGGGAGTAGTATCTAAGACGAGGTAAGGATAGAATAATTCGGGAGTAGGTGTTTTAGTTCCTCGCAGCACACCAAAAACGCCATAAGATAGACAGAAGTCGCCGAAATAAGTCCTATCATTAGTATTATACTCTCCTCGACCTAAAGCAGCGTATTTTTGGCTTTCTTGTTGAAATAAAGGGTAGCCGAAACAACTATCCTGCTTGCGGAAGTCAGCTCTTAATGAAAACTCCCAAAGAGGACGTGCAGGCAGGAAGTCTCGTGCCACGATATTATGTTGCACAAACTGTCTATGAATCAAGACATTCCCTACATGCTCTGTAGGCGTACGCATAAGAAGACGGGAGGTCTGACGATAGTTCCGACGCGCTGCACTGAGTTCTCCGCCCACGAATAAGATCAGAAATAAGAGGCAGCTCCGCAGTATCATGACACGTAGGTTACGCTGTGCCCAATACCACGAAATACCGAAAAAACTGAGCACAACTACTGTTCTAGAATAAACCGAACACTGAAACCAAAGCTCGTGGTAGAGGTGGGGAAGCTTAATGAGACGAGAGGCGTATTGACAGTTCGGTCAAAGAAGAAACGGATATTTATCTGCTCCGTGAGCATATAATCAGCCGAAAGCTTTAGCGCATATGACCACTGCCCTGCCGTGGGCGTGTTGGTATCTTCTACCAATTTGCGCAGTATGGTTTGCGTGTTACGTACAGAGAAATCGCCCTGTAGACGCAATTCGCTTTTAAGGACTTTCTTTCCACCGAGCTGGTTTTTCAGTACAATTGGTAGATTTTCAAATCGATATCCTGCCCCTAATACATACTCCCAGCTGTCCATGTCGGTGAGCTGGTTATTAGAGAAACTCATCGCTAAGGAGCGATTCTTGCGCACTTCAGCCTTCGTAGTAAGCGAATTGGTAAAGCCCAAATCAATACCAATGAGCGGACTAAACTGTTCAGAGATGGCAACGTTCGTGATCTGATAACGTGCGACGTAATCTTGCTGCACATTTCGTACATAAGACAGACCGTCAGCGCCTTCCTGATACGCCTCATTGGTTTGATAATTACCAATTATATAATTAGCACGGTAGCCGTGACGCAACGACACCTGTCTGAAGAGCTCCTTAAAGAAACTCATGCGCGACAAACCGTCGTACGTAATTTGCCAGTTTGGCAGGGGTATCATGGGGAAGGTAGATAACGAGACGCTATTCGTCGTACTCCCAGTGTACGCAGCAAGGAAGGCGGGGATTAGTACATCTTGGGATAGTCCACTATATCCGTCTGGAAATACACCATCGGGTCCCGTAGCAGTAGAATTAGAACGCTGTGCTGCCACTCGACGCGCTATTTCTAGACGACTCTCGCGGAACTTTTCAAATGCAGCCGAGGCGTATTTATCTCCGTTACGTCCACTGCGCTCAAATGCCGTACGAATAAAGAGACCCGAGATAGAGAAATTCCCGCTCTCAACTGGATTAAGCAACTCAAAATCTCCTGTAGTCGTTGGGCGGTAGTACTCACTCTTATTCCGCGAGAACTGTCGCGTCCCCGTAATATCTATACGGAAAAACGGGAATGGCTCAATATTTATGCGATAGGTAAAGTTGATATTTCGCGTAAGCTTATATGCGTCTACTTGCGCTGTATCTTGGGTTAACCAGCCCTTGGCAGCAGCATTGCGTGCAAAATCGGGGTCTTGCCACCCTAAGACGAAAGGTAAGCCAGGCGCTGCTCCCGAGCGCACTCCTTCAAACCCGAGAATCGCCGTACTGGGCAAATATCCTGGTACAAACGTTCCATCAGTTTCCGAATACGTGGCAGAGATAGTGCGCAACCCCATAAGGACACGCAAAATCCCCTCGCCTAATAAGGCGGGCGAAAAACGAGTTACAGGCTTCTGTCCCTCAAGCACGAGTTTACCACGACTTAGTGCCACACTGCTTGACACGCGCACCCGATTTTTAGCTATCACCTCAACCTCGAGAGGCACTTCACTCCCGTCGCGATTTATGTACTTCGCCGTAACCTCCTCCAGATTCAGATTGTGGGTTACAGATCGTTTCTGACCTACTGGTATATTGAAGCGCTCTTTTTCAAAGCGAACGGTGCGCATTTCCTGTTTGGTGACGTCCGTAGCTTCTGAACCATTTCCGATCCGCTCGAACTTTTGGTTTATGTTGTTCAGATAGGAGATCTTCGAATAGAGCGATGTAAAACTTGCCTGGGCAGATAATTGTATCGAAGCTGCGTTCTGTAGGGTATTCCCCACATTCATATTTACGTTCTGAGCAACTCGGCGAGCAGCATCCCAACGAAAATCGGCGGTATAAGAGGCAGTTCCACTAAGCCAACCGAAGAAAGGCAACTTATTTATGGAAGGATTATACGTTACCCCAAGGTGATGATTATACTGCGTCGTACGTCCGAAATGACGGAGACTCGCCCAAACGGTATCTTTCCACGCCTCGCGCTCCGCTCCCTTCAGTTGCGAGAGGGTCTGCCCCTCGGGTTCGTCAATCACTGCCATATTGTTGGCCGTGAAGTCAATTCGGAAATTCCGCATTAAGTCCCAGTTCACACCGTAGGCTCTATTCCACTCAAAGCTCTTGGCATACGTGGGGCGCATCTGCAAAGCAGGACTATTTATATTACGCAACTTCTGCTCCAAGAAATTCCGATTCACCTCCGTACGGAAGGTAATCTGACGTGGCATGGGAGTGAAATTTAAGTCGCGTATAATAGCTAGGTAATTGCTCGAGAGGAAACCTATACGTCGGAACGGTTCATAAGATTTTGGGCGTGCACTAAAGGCGTAAGCAAACATACCTTTATGCGCCACTTGGTTTCTGTATTCTGTTTTCACATTATGAGCGTTCTGCTCATTGTAAGCATAGGTCAATGAGAAATTAGCGAGATCCCACGGGCGCGGGTCTCGTCCCTGTTTGTTTACGCGTACGTTAGTGATATTCAGACTACGCCGTCTGACGTAATCTTGTGCAATCTCGCGCAGCTTCTCTTTTTCTGCTTGCGTAGGCAGATGATCCAGCGCTTCGTCAAACGGCACGTCGGGGTCTAGCGGATTGTATTCGGGATTAGCAAAGGTCTCGCCATGCGACACATAAAACGGGATACTCACCTCCCAACGCTTGGGGAAGAACTTTCCTAGCTCCAAATTAGCATTAGCATCATACTGATAGGTTAGCTCTTTGGCACGCTCGTTTACTTTATTTTCTAGTGCACCAAAACCAGGTGTCTGTAAACGCCCTGTAAGGCTGAGTGCTCCGAAGTCTGCCATCCTCGTATTCATGGAGGCGAGCGCCGCCCATCCGCCCGATTTATCCAGTCGCGACAAACGCAATTCATTTACCCAGACAATGCCCGACTTCGCATGCCCGTCATCTAATGCAGGACCGAGTTTCGGATTACGTATTCCGATCATCAGGACACGTACATGTCCTAAACTCGGATGCCCCACCACCGAAATGGAACGCTCGTCTTTTTCTACCCGATAAGCATCACGCACGGTCTGACCAGACAGGCTGCGTAACATGGCATCGCGTTGCAACTTCACCTCACGGAATTCCGACAGATTTAGATCTATAGCATTCTCCGCTGGCCAGACACTCCGCCTATCGCCCTCACTTATATTACTGTAGAACCCAGGCGCTGTTAGCTTTAAGGGCACTTCGTACTCATAGTAGTTCGACGTATAATCAGACCCCAAACGTAAAAAGAGAGTCAGCTCGTCATCTTTAAGAGGTTCATTTATCAAAGCCTCAGCATGCACATCCATAGACATGCGCTTGTAGTTACGCAAGTCATAACTCACATTACGAAAGGCAGCACGCGCATCACCGTCTAACAGATTAGAGACTTTTAGCTCCATTGATTGCTCATTGAGCTCGTTCTCAACGGTTTGGCTTGCATCAATTTCTCGCGTTACACCAGGAGGTAACACATAATTGACAGGAGTTCGCGTATTATTCTCCTCGATATTTACAGCCGAGACGTCAAAGAAGGTAACTTCTGATCCTCCACCCCCGAGCTGTTCTTGTGCCTCAAGCAACGATCGTTCGTATCGACGCCACTCGCCGCGCACCAAGCCCAACGTTGCAAAACGCAAAAAGACGGGAGCATCAAAACCACGAAGATAGAGGCGGAGAAAACGCATGGACTTAAAGTCCTGAATATAGCCTACACGCGTTTCATACTCTTTCAGTGGGATCTTAAACTGATACCACGTCACCGTAGACTCCTTGCCATTCGCAAATTTTGCTTTAGCTATAACCTTATCCGTGACATAGTTACGCCCGACCTCGAGCTCATTCTTACGCAAGGCTACATGGTACTGGTAGTAACTCTCGTTGTCACTCAGTGTGTTATCTCTATTAAGGTCTTCAACATCGGGGAGCGTCGTACCAGCAGTAGGATAAGATTCGCTAGACTGCTCTGTCGTTGGGCTATTCCCTTCTGTATTGTTGAAATATTTGTAACGGTCTAAGATTCCCGTATGCTCATCATCATATCTTGAGGAGCGGAAATAGCGGAAGTCATCAGAAGAGGGATCCTGTCGTGCACGCTCCACAGCCGTACTCGTGCTACCCACCGTTGCGGCAAGCGAAGAAAGATAATTGGAGAAGAAGACGGTCTCTGACTCCGAATTCAAACCATCTAAGCCGACGTCTTGTTTTGCACGATTATTGGGGTCATTATCAAAAGCCATAACCGTTGACTGCACCTTTGGCACGCGTCCCCAAGCCGTATTCTCGGTTTTGGCGGGATCATCATCTACGGGGAGACCATTTTCATAGAATTTCCGTCCGTCGCGCAAGATGTCTTCAGACACATTCCCCAAATTGAAATAGAGCTCGCCGCCCGTAGTATTCCGATCTTCTGCGAAAGGATCCATCAACCAGAATTCGAGATATTCTATGTTTGAGTTCTCAAAATCTGTTACGGGGAGGGCACGCATAATACCTCCCCAGCGCGAGGTGGGCATCTGGAGTGTACCGTCAGTATTAACTCGCGATGCATCATAGTTATAAGGACCACGCTCCGACGGATAAAAAGCGAGGTTAAATACGGGGATCGTGGTTGGCTGACCTTGCGGAATACTGCGATTGGGGAACAACTCTTGTTCTTCCACCTCACGGACAAAATGGCTACTCTGCTCCTCGGGATTGTTACGGATGTGCGATGGCGTCAACGAAGAGTTGCGTAAAAACAAAGGGTCGATAGTATACCACGCCAAGCGAGCACGCTGCATGCCAGAGCGCAAATCATTTACATACTCGCCCTCGGGGAATATGGCTGTTTGTCCTTGGGGAACACTCGCCAAACTCCAGGTATTCCACATCCGCAAATCTATGAGCGATTTGTTCGCCTCAAAGTCATCCAAATATACCGCCCCACGTTTATCAAGATAACTAGACTGCCCTGGAATAAAGTTGGCCATCTCGGCGTCAAAGGAGAACGAAGACTTTTCCTTCGTTTCCAAAAATGGGAGCATGTCTACTGCGCGCGTCAACCACGGAACTTCCGTCTCATAAGAAGTATTCAAGCCCCAGATTGTATTAGACATGGCCTCGTTCCCATAGTTCACTTTCTTGGTGAGTGGCCGCTCTGTCAGATTTAAGATAGTACCTCCGACGTGGAACTTCTCGTTGAACCGATAATCGAGGTGCGTCCCCACAAGTGTTTTAGTTTGAAAATCTAGCCCGAGGTTGCTCTCTAAAGAGATCTTAATCGGGGTACCTGATTCTAGCAGCCCTTGGTTCAGTATTTTAACCGTACCGAGGAGATAATCTACCACGTAGTCAGTATTTTCTACCAAACGCTGTCCGCCTGCCGTTACTACGACCGATCCTTTTGGGACATTAGGCGCATTGAGTGAAATTTCCGAATTACTACTTGACTGATACTCGCCTCGAATGAGGAACTTGTTTTTCTCCGCCGCCTGCTGTGCGCGCGAGAGGGTGCTGTCATACAATTCGCGATAACATAATGCGTCAGCCACCGTAGGATCTCCGATCTTTTTTGCCAAATACGCCCCGAAGGGTTCGACCATCGGGAAGATAAATCGTCCCGTAGCAGGCTGTATCGTTACTCCTTCTATATAATCAAATACGCCGTCTGGACCGTAGTCGCCCTGCGAGTTCAGGTTATCAAGATTGAGAACTGAGAGAAGTGGCTCGCGCTGCAAATTCCCCTTGCTTAAGTAATTAACTGCTGTACCGATTTCGTCATCTTGATACAAGACGTCAAGTTGGAAATCCTTTTTTGCCAATTGAAACGCCCCTAGCGAATAGATGTTCTTCATCATAAGACGCCACGTGGGCATAGTAGGCGACAAATCCGTCCCCTTCAGTAACTTTACAACCAAAGCCTCTGGTGCATTAATCCCGTCGGTGGAGAGCTCTCCGACCTTATACGTTTTCCCCTGATAGGTATATTCGTAGGCTACTGCCAAGACTTCATCAGCATTGAGCGACATGTTTAACGAGATAAAGCCCAACTTTGCGTTGAGCGTATACTCGTTCGGGCGGAGTTTACGAGCGCTTTCAAGCTTTTCATAATCCTGCCCATTCTGAAATTTCTGTGCCGCAAGAGGAGCTAAAATTGCAGTGACATCGGCAAGTGAACGGATGCCCGCATACGCCCCTTGAGTCATATCATGATAAAGCGTATTGCTCGCATTGCTTGGCAAGCGCTCGCCTGCCACAGGGTGTACTACACTATTTGCAAAGATATTACTGCCGACCTCCGCCAAATCGACAAAAGCGACCACGTCTCGCGAGTCGTCAAAGCGTCCCTGTTTATTAGTGACCCAGACCTCGATTTTCTGGATTTCAATTCCAGAACCGACTAACGGCAATTGGCTGAGCGCTTGGTCGTAACGATCGTAAAAATATTTGGATAAAAAGAAGTGTCGATTGGCTTCGTATTGGTCTGCCCGAACCTCAAAGTCCTTGGTCTGCGCTCCCCCTTTTACCTCTATGGTCTGCGCCTGTCCCTTTCGTTGCGAGAGTACTGCCGAAACGTTTAGACGTCCAAATTTCAAATCGGTACGAAAACCGAACAAACTCTGACTCCCTGTAATCAGCGATCCTGGGAGCGGCATAGAGACATTCCCCGCTTCTATTTTCTGGATTATCTCGTCCTCATGCCCCGTATATTCCACCTTTACATTCGTTTCAAAATCAAAGGTGGCCTCGGTATTATACTTCACGTCCATACGGAGTTTGTCTCCTATACGTCCCGTGAGGTTGATCTGTAGCTTGGTATCAAAATCAAACGTAGTATTACTACGCATATCCTCAGGTAGGGCATAGTTCTGAGTATTCGAGTGTGTAACCCCAAATGTTAGCTCAGCCGAGCCTTGTGGGACAATCTCTATGACATTGCTACCAAATATACGGTCGAATTCATCGCCGCCTACTTGTAGCACGGGGAGTATACGGCTTCCTGCAGCGCTATTGTCTCGCTGTTCTCCGTGCGAGTTCTGCCAAAATTGGCGCATAGACTCCTCGCGTCGGAAATCGCGGTACTCTTGAGCACTGAGTACACGTGGCTGACCCACTGTGAGGTCGCCAATCTTATTGTAGACGAAATAATTACCTGTACGAGCGTCGTAAACCACCTCGTACTTCTTTGCTACTAACGACGGAAGGGCAGGCGTACGAATAGAACCAGAGGTAGCACCCTCTTCTTGCGCCTTCGCTGGGTAAACAGAAATGTACGGTACAAGGACGAGGGCAAACAGCCAGTAGAGCCTTGCTTTCTTTTTTTTGCTGATACACGCTAAAACACCCACCACTGCTATTTTGCTACAATTGCCGTAATGCCGCCTTGATCAACTGTTCCACGGTGAGCGACGCATCTGACTTCAAAAGAGCGTCTAAAACCTTCTCACTCGCAGCCCGCGCGAAACCTAATGCGATCAAAGCAAATAACGCTTCGTCACGTTTGGTATTGTGCGCAGCCAGCGCCCCCGTACCGACAACACTGAGATCTCCGACCTTATTTTGTAGATCTACAATTATGCGCTGTGCCGTCTTCGTCCCGATGCCTTTCGCTTGACACAAACGGGTAGAATCGCCATCGCGTATGATTGCCACCAACTCAGCACTTTCATACGAAGAGAGTAGTAAACGCGCTGTATTAGAGCCGACCCCCGAGACGGAGATGAGAAGACGAAAAAGACTCCGTTCTGTCTTTGTCAGAAAGCCGTAGAGATCGTACGCGTCCTCGCGAATGGCTTCGTGTACATAGAGCAACACGGTAACTTTACCCTCAATAGCAGTATAGGTCTGCATAGAGATCTGAAGCATATACCCCATGCCACCGTTAGCTATAACCACCTCGGTGGGCGAGAGAGAGACGACATCGCCCGAAATAAAATCTATCATCGGCACGGTCTCCGACTAACGCTCTACCGTGTCTGTAGCATCAGCGAGTGACTGCGGTCGCAATGCGCCTGCTTGTATAGCATCAGTACGTTGACGCGCCTTAGCAATTCGGATGACCATATAGACGGACTGTCGAAAAGGCTCGCAGGATGCGAGATTCTTTCCTACCAACCCATACCCCGTTCCATGCGCAGGCGACGTGCGTACAAGAGGTAAACCAGCAGTATAATTCACTCCGTCCTCGAAGATTAAAGACTTAAAAGGAATTAATCCTTGGTCGTGATACATGGCAAGCACAGCATCATAGTTCTTCCACGTTCCTGCACCAAAGAATCCATCGGCTGGTAGCGGACCTACGGCAATCAACCCCTCTGCATTTGCCTGTTCTATGGCAGGCTCTATAATGGTCATTTCTTCTGTTCCCAAAAGACCTCCCTCACCCGCATGAGGGTTTAAACCTAATACGGCAATACTGGGACGCTCTAGCTCAAAATCGCGTCGGAGAGTCTCGCTCATCAGACGGATCTTTGACAAAATACGCTCTGTGGTAAGCAACTCTGGCACTCGACGTAGGGGCACGTGCCCCGTTACCACTCCGACACGAAGCCGATCACTCACCATGAACATGAGCGAGTTTTCACTCTGTGTCCGATCTGCCAAGTATTCGGTATGACCTGGGAATGCAAAAGCAGACGATTGCATTGTACTCTTGTTGACAGGAAGTGTAACAAGAGCGTCAAGTGCACCTTCGTGCCAATCTTGAAAGAATGCCTCTAGGGCATTATACGCCAAAAGTCCTGCAAGACGCGTAGGCTGCCCCATCTCTACCATAACAGGCTCTGCAACAGAGACTTCTACAAGGTTTATACGGCGCGGATGAGCCTCTGCTGCACGTTTCACCGCAAAGACCTGTACGCCCTGCATATTTAGGTTTTTCCGATAGTAGGCCAGCACTCGCCCCGAACCATAAATTACAGGCACGAACTGCTCTACAAACATTGGGTCTTGCAAGGCACGAATTAGCACCTCTGGACCTATACCATTACAGTCGCCCTGCGTTATGCCGACAACAACCTTTCCCTCCAACATTTACACTCTCCCAACTAAACAACGCCACACTCTTGTTTTGAACAAAGGTAGAAAATATAGCGAAAGCTCTTAAATAGATTCTTTATAGCATGGCAACCAGATTCTGTTTTTCTTCTACGCGACTCCGTTACATTGCCTACTTTTGCACTATTAGATTTTCTTAAAAGAAGCGACACATGCACTATGCTTGGCAATTGGATCAGCTAATCGCACTAGCGTTGCAAGAGGACTTGGGCAGTGGCGATCTCGCAACAGATGCGCTGATAGGCAAAAATACGTTAGCTACTGCTCGCTGGATTGCGAAGCACGAAGGCGTGGTTTCGGGTTTAGAGGTCGCACAGCGAGTCTTTGCTACACTAGATCCTTCCGTACAGATGGATATTCGTATCGCAGACGGACAGGAGGTTACACAAGGGCAGGAAATCGTCTCTTTTCGTGGCAACTATAAAGCTCTGCTTTCGGGCGAACGCACGGCACTGAATTTTGTACAACGCATGTCGGGCATCGCTACCACCACACGAGCGTTTGTCACAGCCATCGGCGACCTCCCAACGCAGTTATTAGATACACGGAAGACTTTACCTGGGCATCGTCTCTTAGATAAAATGGCCGTACGACACGGCGGAGGAGCGAATCACCGCATGGGACTATTTGATCTGGCCATGATTAAGGACAACCATATTGTGGCGGCAGGGAGTATCATCAATGCTGTACGTATGGTAAGAGCTGCCATTCCTCCCTATCTTCGCATTGAAGTGGAAACCTCAACGTTAGATGAAGTATGCGAAGCAATGAAAGCGAGGGCAGATATTATCATGTTAGATAATATGGACATTGAGACTATGCGGCAAGCCGTCCTCCTGATAGATGAACGTACGCTCACCGAAGCCTCTGGCAATGTTACACTCGAACGCGTGCGCACTATTGCCGAAACTGGCGTAAATTTTGTAAGCACGGGGAGCATTACGCATAGTGTACGTGCGTTAGATATTAGTATGAAACTCGAAGTAAACTAGGCTAAAAACGCGGCGTGCAGTGTCAAATTAAAGGGTAAGGGCTCTTGTTCTTGCGCGAATCCGCAAAATCATCTGCAATGACTATGAGTAATACCAAGCTACAAGCCACAAGTCAGAAACATTTACTCGACGAGTTGAACGAACTACGTCATAGCAAGCATGCCATACTCCTAGGGCACTACTATGCCAACCCCGATGTGCAAGAAGTTTGTGACTACGTGGGAGACTCCTTAGGGTTATCGCGCGAAGCTGCTAAATCTGACGCAGACATTATAGTTTTTTGTGGCGTACACTTTATGGCAGAGACGGCTTCTATTTTGGCACAAGATAAGAAGGTACTATTACCCGCTTTAGAAGCAAAGTGCTCTCTTGCCGATGGTATTACGGGCGCTCAACTCGCGGCGTGGCGAGAAGCGAACCCAGACTACTTCGTCATCTCCTATGTTAATACTACGGCTGAAGTGAAAGCATACACGGACTGCTGTTGCACCTCTTCTAATGCCCTACAGGTGGTAAAATACTACGCACCAGACCACCGTTTACTCTTCGCGCCCGATCGTAATTTAGGACGCTACATCCAGCTACAGACGGGCATCCCTATGAAACTCTGGGATGGCGCTTGTCATGTACACAACGAATTTACTACGGCGGTCATCAAAGCACAAATGCGCAAATATCCCAAGGCGCGCGTACTTATACATCCCGAAAGTGCAGGGGCTTCTGATGACGAGATCCGTAACGACGCACGTGTGTTCATTAGCTCTACGACTGGCATGATTAACGAAGCAAAACGTTGCTCCGAACCTCAACTGCTGGTTGTGACAGAAGAGGGCGTGCTTTATAAAATGCAGCAAACAGTCCCAGAGAAAGAGCTCATCTTGGTTGCTCCTACGGCGCAATGTGAGCATATGAAGCATGCTACGTTAGTCAACGTCTTAGAATGCCTCCGAGAAGAGAAAAACGAGGTGCGCGTCGAGGCAGAATTAGCCCAATCGGCTCGCATTTCCATAGAGAGAATGTTGGCTATCGGTTAATGACATGCGGGAACTGGACTGGGAGGGCGCTAAGGGGCTCTGTGATCTCTTCCGCATTGTCTTCTCACAGTGTGGGGAACGAGTAGCCTTTACCGAGGCTACAGGACGCGAGGTCACTTACCAAGATTTAGCCCATGCAGTAGAGCAACTGCATAATCTTTTTCGTCGTGCCGCTTTACAACCAGGCGACCGAGTAGCACTCCTAGGACATAATAGCGCAAACTGGGCAGCCGTTTACGTGGCAACCATCACTTACGGCGCCGTTATCGTCCCACTCCCCGAGACCGCCAAACCCAATTCTATTTACCCGATATTAGAGCACGCCGAGGCAAAGCTCCTCTTTGTCAGCGAACTGCTCTGGGAGGAACTCAATGAATTCCGTCTCGTGGGACTACAAGCTATTCTCTCTTTGCAGGACTGGCGACTTCTTCATTCGGCAGATCCGTCTTTACACGATTGGCTACAAGTTCTGTTGGCACGACCACGTACAGAGTACTCTGTGCTACTCGAACGAATGGCATGCTACTACTCGCATACCTCCGAGACTCCCGTAGTACTTTCCTATACAACGGGTTCTGTAGATACCCCTAAGGGCGTTTTACTTGCGATGCGTAGTCTCATGCTCAATGTGCGCTACGCACGGAAAGTAGTACTGCTCACATTAGGCGAACCTCTCGTAGCCGCTCTCCCCTACTCACATATCTACGGACAGATTTTCGATCTCCTGTACGGCATCCTAAGTGGTGCGCACACACATTTACTTCCCTCGACACCCTCCCTACAAATCATTTGCGAAGCATTCGAGCGCTACAAACCTCGCCTAATACAAATAGTACCTAGTAGTTTCGAACGCATCTTCAAGTCCGTCGTCCCCGCGTGGTGGCAACGCCCCCTCCCCCATTTAATGCTAACGCTCCCCCTCATCGGGCAGAGGCTGCGAAAACGAATAAGACGTCGCCTAAACCATTTATTCGGAGATGAGTTTATGACCGTCGTCCTTGGCGGGACGCTCCTGAACCCAGTGATTGAAGATTTTCTACACTTCATAGGTTTTCGTTACTCACTGGGGTATGGGCTCACCGAGAGTGCCGCTTTAGTAACCTACCGAACGGTAGACGCCAACACGACGCGAACGGTTGGACGCCCCATAGAAGGCGTAGAAGTAAGTATCCGTGACGCCGACCCTACGGGGGTCGGATCTATTTTTATTCGAGGGGAGAATTTGATGTTGGGCTACTTCAAAAATACCGCTGTAACCCGCGATTCTTTCGATGATCTGGGATGGTTTGATACGGGCGATCTTGGCTACTTGGATAAGAACAACTACCTTTACGTTAAGGGGAGGAGAAAAAATGCGCTGTGTATGAACAGTACTTTCGTCTGTCCCGAGGAGATTGAGAGCCTAATGAATACTATGCCGCAGGTACAAGATTCGTTGCTAGTAGAACGCGATGGCGAGCTCGTCATTTTAGTGCAGCCTATGCCTAATAGGAATGTACGGAGGCAGCTCTCTGAAGCGGAGCTCTTTTTCCTTATGGAACGGAATCGAGAGCGCGTTAATGCTAAATTACATGCTCCTGTGCGCATTGATCGGGTACAGATTCAGTACCTTCCCTTTGAACTTACCACCAAGCAAAGCATACGGCGACAGACCTACGCCAAGGGCGCTATCAGTAAATGATAACCTACCGCAAAGTGTTAAGGCTTGTACCAATTAGAAGAAGATTAACGTTAGTAAAGAGCATAAAGAAAGGTTTTCAGAAATGAGAGTAGGAAAAATATTACTCGTTGGGCTGTTTATCAGTGGGTTGAGTATATCCGCTGCTTTTGCACAGCCAGCAGATGATCGTGCAGTCTATGCAGACAACGCGGACAATTATACGAGGGCTGACAAAACCACGCCTGCAAATGTGTCTTATCAGACTGTAGGCAAAGCTCTGCCATATTATGTTGCGCCAAGTACCATTTCACACCCCGATTTAGCTGCGCCGCGCGACCATGTTGTTCTACCTGCGGGGGATCTTAAGGCTACGTGGAACTGGATTGCTAATCCTACAGTAGGTATCACCATTGTACCTGCAGCTAACATGGCAACTATTACAGTAAATACGGCTAATACTACTTACGATATTGATGTGCACGAGGTAGGAAGCTGTGGCGACGGCGAGCCGTCTAAGATTAAAATTATCGGTACCAGCGAGCCTAAACTTGAAATTACCGCTGCCGAAGTCATAGGGAAGACGCCTACCGCAGATAACGTAACTTTGCCAGGCGCAGGAGTTATTACCGAGATCCAAAATTTCAAAGGTATTGTTCTGAAGAGTTGTGATAAAACCGATTTTACTGGTCAACAAATTAAGCTGACCTTGAAGTCTACGGAAGAGGGGATTCTCGCAGCTGATCAAGGCCTGCGCAAATACTCCTTTTCAATTAACTATGTCATTTACCGTCATAAAACTGACGGTACTTACGTAATTGATGGTGTGAAAACACAATTGGTGGAACATCCTCTTGCAACGAAATTTGCGGTATTAGACGCTACAGACGTTACGTTCAATATACCTGCGATACCAGATCCCGCCCTAGATGAAGACTATGTTGAAGTAATATTCTTCTTAGGTGGAGCCGAGACACGCACTGGTATTGTGTCTTCCATCTCTCATCGCTCAGATAATCCCATTGACCCTGGGTTTACTGCTCCAACCAGTTACGATTTCGATCTCACAAAGAATTTGGTAGCGACTGCACGCCTCACGGCTAAGCCGAAGACTGGTCCTATCTATCATATTCCTTACAACTACTAGTGTAAGAATTAAAACGGACGTAGGAGGGTGTGCCAAATTTCTATTTTGACACACCCTCATGCGCCCCTCTTTTCATAAAAAAGTGTTCCCTAAATAAATGACGCAGATCGTGAAGCCCCGAGAACTAACATTCTTGTTCTTCATCCTCCTTCTTTCTCTCTTGCCTCAAGCGCAAGCAGGAACGCGGAAAAGTCTGCGTACGCGTGCTCCTTTCCAAGAACCCGAATGGGGAGCCCCGCAGCAACAATTACCTAGCGTTTGTTATGGCGACAAACAGAAATACGGCGTCAAAGGCGAAAATAGCACTGCCAATTTCATCTGGACGGCTTACACATTTTTACCGAATGGTACGAAAGTAGATATAGCGCCTAGCAACATCACATTGCTTAATCCGCGCGGAGATAGTGTGGCTATCACGTGGATAGATAGAGACAATGCGAGCGTAGGAGGTATATATACCATAGAAGTCGTACAGCAGACCCAGTGTGGGTTAAGCGAACCTTACAAAACAGACCTAATGGTCAGCACGAGCGAGATGCTGGCACGAAAAGAATTTGTGCAGTTCTGCGAAAACGAACCACCATACAAGATAGATTTCTCCCTCCTCCCCACGTTTCAGAATGCACTACGCCTCTATGTACACCCATCGACAACTCCTCTACCCTCGCCCGAATACACCGTTACAGACACGGTTACACAACGCGTCAGATATTATCTGCCCGACTACTCTTGTGCCTATGCAGGCGTTAAGGCTGTACTAAATCCGCCTCCTGCGTTCGATTTAGGTCCTGATATCTTTTTACGCGACGAAGACGAACATCAAATTGACGTTTACAACCCGACGTTTACCAAATACGAGTGGTTTACAGATAACGCATCAGCTCCTTGGTGGGCTTATGTTACTCCTAGTACCTCTAGCATAACATTACATGGTTATGATGGTAGCCAGTTCATACGCCTTAAGGTCACCAATGAGGCAGGCTGCTCCTCAACAGACTCGATACAAATCACAGCCATGGCGGAGACATTGCTCCGCATCCCCGCCGCATTTACGCCAAATGGAGATGGCATTAACGATACGTGGCAAATAGCCGTAGATCCTACAGCACATCGCCCGTCGACAATACCCGAGGTCACCGAAGTGCGTGTATATGACCGTTGGGGAACTCTTGTATGGCACAAAAACGATGGCTACGAGCCTTGGGATGGCGTTGATATCCGCGGACGCGTACTCCCCGTAGACTCTTACCATTACGAGATTATCTACATAGAGAACTATCAACAGAAAGTAGCACGCGGCTCAGTCACTATTGTTCGATAGCAGAGAGGAAGGCAAAATGCGAAAGATGTACAGCAAGTTGTTACTTTGTCGCCTGCTATCTTTGGGCACACTGCTACTTATCTTAGCTCACACAGGATACGCGCAGCAGCAAGTCATCTACAATCAGTATCTACAGAATCCCTACTACGTCAATCCCGCATTCGCGGGCGCAGATGGTATTACCGAATTTGTACTTATCGCCCGAGAGCAGTGGATCGGCTACAAGGAGCGCCCACGTACCTATTCGCTTAATTTTCAAACCAATCTCTTTGATAATCCTGTCTTAGGAACGCCTCTTGAATCGAAAAGTGTACGGCGAGGTTCCTCAGCCCGTACACGAGCAGAGATTCTTAGAAATGCAAGTATGGGGCTCGCGGGCACGTTAATAAATGATGTTAACGGGCGTGTACGACGTACAGGAATACAAGTAGGCTACGCCTATCAAATTCTGGCGGGAGACTGGATGCTCGCAGGCGGCGTTGGGATGTCCTTCATGCAGTACAAAGTAAATGTTCTGCCGACCGACCTTTTTGATGTCCGTGTGGACGATCCTCTGATCGCAGCGGGTAAACCTATAAAGGGTTACACCCCCGATTTCAATATCGGGTTCGCCTTTTCAAATGGGCGTTTCTGGGGAGGAATCTCAGCGAACTCGCTATTACAGAATGCTCTGCAATTTGGCACCTACAACGAAGCATACACTTACCGTCAGCTGCGGCAACTGTATCTGCTCGGTGGCTATAAATTTGAACTACGACGCGGGGTGATCTTTGAGCCCTCCACGATAGTTACAATCAATGGGCGCGCACAATGGACAGCCGACATCAATTTTAAGATTGAGGGCGAGAATAAATATTGGGGCTCACTCGGTTATCGAACCTTTTCAGACATCACCGTGTCGGGCGGCGTGCGCTACAACCGCCTTACTTTTGGCTACGCATTTAGCTACACTGTGGCAGGTCCAGAAGTAATTGGCAAATACGGGACACACGAGCTCTTGGTTGGCTTTCGTGTCGCACCGCGTAAACTGGGGAAATAGGTAACACCAAACGCTTCACGACTTTGGAGTGCAACGCGTGCCTCCGCTCGTAAATCACATTTTAGACAATAAAGGCGTTAATATAGCGCCATCGCATTGAGCTTTTTTCGTCCCGCGTCTCTTATTGGGTCGCGTCTCATTTTTGTCCCTTTTGTAGTACAAAAACGTGTACGTGCAGAGTCAGCATTAGCTTTAATCGTGGATAGTGTCTGAACGTTGCTTTCGTCATTGACAACGCGCTAAATAGGTGCAAACAGGCTCGAGAACTAGTTGCAAGAGTTCAAAATCCCGCCGTATATCAAGAGCCTTTTTCTATTATGGCGATATCGGGTAAATCTAGACCGTATAGCTGGTATACTAAGGAATCTATCTCAGCTTCTTCAGCTGACGTATCCGTCTCGGGGGCAGTGCGTTTAGATTGAAGAATTTTCTCTACTTGCTGTACTATTTGTTTGTCAATCTCGCCTATACTTTTAATCGGGATTTGCAGTAATGGCTCTTTATCTATTTGGTAATTGCGCCCTTGCATCTTTCCTTTATGTCGTAACCAAAACGCTATCAATTTGGAGTTTAGTAGCCCCGTTAGAAATTTTAGGTCAAAACGTTCAGTTTTAATCACATAGAATGTGGCTGACACGTATGTAGGGAAGGCAGCATAGGCGAAAGAAGGCTTACCGATACACTTCCTTTGGCATATTATTTTTTCTCCTAAAAAGAAAGATTCTTTTCGCGCGCGATGCAAGCCGTAAGGTTTATTAGACGAGGTTATGACGGTCTCGTATTTATCCAAATGTCTTTTTAAGCTAGGATACTCCCCTTCTTCAAATTTTTTGTTTGCCTTTCCGTCTGTATAAATAATCCAGCTTGTATTTTGTGGGTTACAATAATAGCGTTGCACTTCTTCCGTCGTGTAATAGGGACGCAATAGGTCAAGTTCGTGCTTACAGAGTTCTAAAGAATTGATCTCTTTTTGGCTTAGAACCATTATCCCATCACCGATCTGTCCACTTCTCAATTTCGCTTGTCCAGCCCTATTCAGTACATCTTGGGGACACACAATTCCTTGTGCAATTTCATTCTCCCGAAAGAATTGTGCTCCTCTTTCGATACTAGCCAAGCACCTATCCGTTTCGGCAGTAACAAACGTCCAAGATTGTAATGACATATTGCTTGGATCAATCACAGGAGCAAATACATCGGAAGGGGTTGCAGTATTCTCCAAGAATGCTATTGCGTCTGTAGATGCAATCTGTTCGGCAGAGAGTTTCCGATAATCAAATGAATACTTTTCTTCTGCGCCTCTGCGCTGCAAAAGTAAAATCATGGTCTGTATACTTGCGTTTTCAAAGACCATGTAGTCATTGAAGTCAATGAGCGAACGGATCGTGGCTACTTCTAAAATTCGTTCTCGCATTTTCTTTGCGCCCGCGCTAGTAGTCCAGTTGTTTGTTGCAATGAAACATAATAAACCGTCCGCGCGCAGCAAATCAAGTCCGACACACAAGAAGCCGTACCACAGATCCATTTTTCCCATATAATAGGGCGACGTGGCTTTGAATTGTGTAAAGGCTAGCTTGTTTTCGTATTCCTTGATATATGGCGGATTCCCTAGCACAATATCAAAGCCGACAAACTCGCCATTAGAGTCCCACACCTCTGGGAACTCTAAGCGCCATTCAAATGTACGAGCGCTCGCGTTATTTCTATACACGTCCTCCAAGGCTTGAGTAGCTTTCTTATACGCCTCCTTGGCTTGCTTCAACGCAGTCTTTACTACAGTAGGATTATATTTATTCCACTCACTCGCTGTCGCCTCATTATATCGCTGCGTAAGCGTCTTTACCTCCTTTTCCCAATAAAGCACAAGCTCCTGTGCATTCCTTGTTTCTTCTGCCCTGAGTTTCTCTTTTAGCGCATTATTATAGCCCTCTATCTCTTGGACAATTGTCCGCTTGCGCCCCTTTTCGCTCGTCGTATAATACTCGGCAAATAGCTCGCGTAAATTTTGGGCGTTCGGGTCATTCCACTTGCCTCGCAGCGGCAGCGAGTAAACCACGGCATTCCCACACTTTATGTTGATATCTATATTCGGCAATGTTTCCAGAGCTTTATAATCACTCTCCCGCGTATAGTAGGCATGCTTAAGAAGCTCGATCCAGAGTCGTAAACGGCAGATTTGCACCGAAGTCGGGTTAATATCTACCCCAAATAAGCAGTGCTCTATGAGGTAACGTTTTTCGTTGAAGAGTATCTCTTGCACACGTTGACTCTCGGCGTTAGTCGGAGTATAGAAAAACTGTTTTCCCGCCACGGATATCTGTAGTTCATCATTTACAATCTCGATCTCGTAATCCGTATGGCGAATTGCTTGTCCCCTCTCATCTTGCAATATCCCTAAACGGTGTTTTAAGTAAATGAGTTCGTTGAGTGCCGAGACGAGAAAATGCCCAGAGCCTACAGCGGGATCGCAAATCGTTATGGTATTGAAAAGTGTATTGGACTCTCGCTTATCTACACGATCTAGCTGGTTGTACAACTCTGTAATATCTCGGCATTGCCACTCATAACGCGCGTTGAATTTATCAATAATCGCGCGCTCAATAGTTTCTCGGCAGATGTATGCCGTAATGTAACTCGGGGTAAAAATCGCCCCATCTTTATGACCGTTTATTTTCTCAAAAATGAGCCCTAATACGCTAGCATTGATGAGCGTTTTACGCTGCATAGTCTCGTCCTCTTGCCAACTTCCGAAATCATAGGCTTCGAGAAAGGCAAACAGATAATCAAAAATAGGCAACGTCTCGGGCAGTTCAACACGTTCTTTTTTCAAGATGCTTTGCGCGTAAAGGGGGAGGCACTCTTGGGACTCCAGACCACTGATTTTCACTTCATGCTCCAGCGCAGTTTCTTCAAAGAGTGAACTATTGAGGTAAGGCACATGGCAAAATCGTTCTTTGAAAGCGCCACTGCGTTGTTCTATCGGGATGGCAAGTACGGCAAAGAAAAGATTGTTGAGAGCCGTAAAATCGCGAATCTTCGCCTTGTTAAGAAACTGGAGCGCTGAGTTGGCGGCATTGTAATTCAGGAGCTGAGTTTCCAACAGTTTAAGAAAAAGAATACGGTTAAGCCATGTGATTACAAGCTCTAGGGCGATATTAAACTTCTGCTCCGCAGACGTTGCTCCGTACTGTTCGCGCTGCAAAAAAGAATCAAAAGCGAGTTCAACTTTGGCGTATGTCTGTTCTATGAGCGAAGCATAGTTGGGTTTACGTGCACGCGCAATTACTATTTTACTTCCCTCGCCTTTTTGCTCTTCGAGCCCAAGCAAGTATAGCAGCTCATTGTAGAAGTGCCGATCAAGTTGATTAGGCTCTGCATGTAGTGGGCGCTTGAGAAGATGCGAAGGGCTAAAGAATTTGTAGAGTTCAGTGAGCTCTTTGTTCTCTTTTCCATCCAATACCTCCTGTATAGCATCGCGGTATTCCCGCAGATCTACATAATCAAATGGGAGTGCACTTTTTACCGCTTCTATGGCATTATATGCAAAAGCCTTGTACAGATCAGCACTTTTTGTAATCTCGTGCTGACCAGTTTCTATCTCGCAAAAAGTAGTTGCATGCTTTTTGTAAAACTCTTCGTAGAAGACCGTCGCATCAAAACAGAAAAATGTGTAAAGATTGGTGACCACAAGGTGTCGCAGACTTTTGTTCTTGTTGGTAACACGTTCGCGGAGATAATAAACCACAAGTTGTTGAAGTGCTTTTTTATTGAGTTCATGGGGCGTTGGCATCTCTGTCGTGTTGGAGGTGCTTTTTACCTCCATAAGAACTTCAATGTCCGTTTTCTTTTCCGTGGAGTAAAGTACCAAATCATAGGCGTTTACTCCAGGTAGAGTACAGCCTGCGTAAAACGCCGTCTCTAAGAAACGTTGGAGGAAATTCTTCTGTTCTTCTTCAGTGCGATTACGTTCCACGTCCTGTAAAAAGGCGTCCAATTGGACGGCAAATGATAATAACTGTTCTTTTGTTACAGTCAGTGCTTTCAGCTCCCTACGTAGGGTAAAGTGCGATTGTTTGGGCATCGTTCCATACGCTAAAAAGTATAGGTAAAGTTAGCCCGAAATATGCACTAACAGACGGCTTTATACAGTAAGACTTTGCGTTGGTGAGCTGCGAGTCTATTCTTTGCGCTGTCGTATCGTTGCAGAGCTATCCAAAAACGTTATTTACATCTTTAACGGGCGAGGCATGCCTCGCCCGCCATCATACCATGACGTGTATTATTTGCATTGCG